>NZ_JBITDA010000015.1:0-190109 GCF_044453765.1 Streptomyces sp. NPDC051636
ACCTCGGCGAGGTCGAGCCACTCCTGGTGCTGCCGGCGGCCGTCGGCGGCCTGGGCCCTGGCGGCGGCGACTCCACGGCTCACGGGGCGGCGGGCCCTCCTCGGGGAGCTGCTCCGCCCCGTCCGCTCGGTCTCGCGCTGAGCTGCTGGCGTCATGGGTGCTGTCCCCTCGGTGTTCTGCTGCCGCCGTCCGTAGACAGTGTCCCGTCTCCCCACCGGAACGGTGCGGCCGCAGCGTAACATCGACAATTCACTGTGAACAGAGATTACAGAAGAGCAGCTCGTGAGGCGCGCGGCTACTCCGCAGCCGAGCGCGGCTACGCCCCCGCCTCGCATCACCCCGGAGCGAATTCCTGCGTTTTCCCTATCCTCCACACTTTCCGCACAGCGGTATCGCATTCGTATACTGTGAACAAAGTCAATGAGCGTAGTAGCCTTCCCTGCATCACGGGCGCTGGGACGCCGACCAGCCCAGCCGGCCAAGCACCTCGGAGACTGTTCGATGAGTACACCCGACGCGGTACCCGTCAGCCTGGCCGAGATCGCCCGGATCGCCGGGGTGGGCCGCGCTGCGGTGAGCAACTGGCGCCGGCGCCACGACTCGTTTCCCATCCGTATCGGGGGCACCGACGTCAGTCCGCAGTTCTCACTGGCGGAGGTCGAACAGTGGCTGCGTGACAACGGCAAACTCACGGACGTCGGCGGCCGGGAGTTCCTCTGGCCGCGCTTCGAGGCGCTCGGCAGCAGGGACGAGTCGGGCCTGGCCGTCGCCGAGGCGGCCCGCCGGATGCGTTCTCCCCGTACGCGTTCCTCGCACCCCGGACTGTCCGACCGGGCCCGCGATCTGGCCATCGAGGCAGCACAGCTGGGGCGACGCGAGGGGCCGCGGGAGACGTTCGAGTTCCTGTTGCAGCGGTGGCTGGAGACACATGTGAGACAGCTCAGCACCACCCCTGCTCAACTCGCCTCGCTGATGACCCGGATCGCTCTCGCCGTCCGTCTCGGCGCGAGCGAAGGAGGGCTGACCGTCCTCGATCCGGCCTGCGGCACCGGACACCTGCCCGCCGCGGCCGCGCAGGAGTACGACGGCGAGGATCTGGCGGTGCTGGCGTGCGAGAGGGACCCGGCGCTCGCCGCGCTGGCCTCCGCCCGGCTCGGATTCGTCGCGGAGGATCGTGAGCTGCGTACCGAGGTCGCCACGGCCGACGCGCTTCGGGCGGACCCGTTCGCCGGAGTGCGGGCCGACATCGCGCTCTGCAACCCACCGTTCAACGAACGGGACTGGGGCTACGAGGAACTCGCCACCGACCAGCGCTGGGCACACGGGCTGCCGCCGCGGACCGAACCGGAACTGGCCTGGGTGCAGCACCTGGTCTCTCGTCTCAGGCCCGGCGGAGCGGCCGTCGTCGTCCTTCCGCCCGCGGTCGCGTCCCGCAAGGCGGGCCGCCGCATCCGGGGCTCCCTGCTGCGCACCGGCACACTTCGAGCAGTCGTGGCCCTTCCGCCGGGCAGCGCGCAACCGCACAGTGTGTCCCTCCAGTTGTGGGTCCTCAGGGCCGCTCCGGACAACCCCGCCGCCGCTTCGCCCGGTCAGGACGCGCTGTTCGTGGACGCCACACGCTTCGCGCGGCCCGGCGTGCGTGAGCCGGGACCCGACTGGGACGCCCTCGGCTCCTTCGTCCTCTCCGCCGTGGAAACGCTCGACCGCCCTGACAGCGATCCACCGGAAGGCACCGTGCGCGTTCCCCTGCTCGATCTTCTGGACGACGAGGTGGACGTCACTCCGGGGCGCTACACCGCAGCGAGCGCGGAACCCTCGGGCGTCGAACTCGCCGCTTCCTGGGGCGATCTGGGCACCCTGCTGGCCGACCTGGCCGGTCATGCGCAGCATCTGTCCAAGCTCGGCTTCGATGCCGGGACGCTGCAGACCACAGCCACCGTGGGGGACCTCGTCAAAGCCGGTGCGCTGACCCTGCGCGCCGGGCAACAACCGGCGGAGAGCGCCACACCGCCTCGCGAGGGCGCCGTGCCGCTCCTCACCGTCCCCGACCTGCTGATGGACGGCAAGCCCAGCGGGCTGCTCTGCGCCGACTCGGCGCACGCCGTCGCGCAGGAGGGTGACGTCGTGGTCGCCGGTGTGGTCAGGGCCTACAAGGCGTGGGTGCACGAAGGGCCGCCGATGGCTCTGGGCCCCCAGCTGTACGCCCTGCGGGTGGATCCCGAGAAGCTGGATGCCCATTTCCTCGCCGGTTGCCTGCGCGCGCCCGCCAACGGACGCCAGGCAGGCACCCACGCGTCCAGTTCCTCCCGGGTCGACATCCGGCGCCTCCAGGTGCTGCGACTCCCGCTCGACAAGCAGGCGGCCTATGCCGAGACGTTTCGGCGCCTGAGGGATTTCGAGACCCTCCTCACCAGGACCGACAGCCTCGGCAAGCGGCTGGTGAGCGACGTGAGCGATCGGCTGGCGGCGGGTGGCCTGACCGTCTGACGGCGCCCCCTAGTCCGGCCTCGGCTGTCTGATCCACCCCAGCGAACGCTCGACGGCTCGCTGCCAGTTGTCGTACTCCGACTCCCGCCGCTCGGGGTCCATGTCCGGCAGCCACTGGGCGGCGCGGTGCCAGTTGCGGCGCAGGACCTCCAGGTCCGGCCAGTAACCGGCGGCCAGCCCGGCGGCGTAGGCGGCGCCGAGCGAGACCGTCTCGGCGACCATGGGGCGGACCACGGGTACGGCGAGCACGTCGGCCACGAACTGCATGAGCAGGTTGTCCGCCGTCATGCCGCCGTCCACCTTGAGCTCCTTCAGGGCGAGTGAGGAGTCGGCGTTCATGGCGTCGACGACCTCGCGCGTCTGCCAGCCGGTGGCCTCCAGGACGGCCCGGGCCAGGTGTCCCTTGGTGATGTAGGAGGTGAGGCCGACGATGACGCCGCGTGCGTCGCTGCGCCAGCGGGGTGCGAACAGGCCGGAGAAGGCGGGGACGATGTAGCAACCGCCGTTGTCCTCGACCGTCCGGGCGAGGGTCTCGATCTCCGGCGCGCTGCTGATCAGTCCCAGGCGGTCGCGGAACCACTGGACCAGGGAGCCGGTGACGGCTATCGAACCCTCGAGAGCGTAGACCGGGGGCTGGTTCCCGATCTTGTACGCGACGGTCGTGAGGAGTCCGTGCCGGGACCGCACGACATCGGCACCGGTGTTGAGCAGCAGGAAGCTGCCCGTTCCGTAGGTGCACTTCGCCTCGCCCGGGGAGAAGCAGGTCTGGCCGAACAGGGCGGCCTGCTGGTCACCGAGGGCCGCCGTGATGGGGACGCCCGGGAGGAGGGTGCGGGCCTCGCCGTATGTCTCGGCGGAGGACCTGATCTCGGGCAGCATGGGGCGGGGCACCCCGAAGAACGCCAGGAGCTCCTCGTCCCAGGTGAGCGTGCGGATGTTCATCAGCATGGTGCGGCTGGCGTTGGTGGGGTCGGTGATGTGCAGGCCGCCGTCCACGCCCCCGGTGAGGTTCCAGATCAGCCAGCTCTCGATCGTGCCGAACAGCACCTCGCCGTCCTTGGCGCGCTGTTCCAGCCCGTTGACATGGTCGAACAGCCAGCGGATCCGCAGCGCGGAGAAGTAGGTAGAGGGGGGCAGACCGCACCGCCCGAGGAAGAACTCCTCTCCGGGCCGGCGTCTGAGGTCGTCGACGAGCGGTGCGGTGCGGGTGTCCTGCCAGACGATCGCCCTGCCCAGCGGGACGCCCGTACGCCGGTCCCAGAGCACCGTCGTCTCCCGCTGATTGGCCAGGCCGATGGCTGCGACGCCTCCCGGGCCGACACCGGCGCCGGACAGGGCCTCGGGCACGATGCGCCGCAGATTGCGCCAGATCTCGACGGCGTCGTGCTCGACCCATCCGGGTTTGGGGAAGTGCTGGCGGTGCTCACGCTGGGCGACGGACACGAGCCGTCCGTGGTGGTCGAACAGGATGCATCGAGTGGAGTTGGTGCCCTGATCGATGGACATCACACACCGTTCAACCATGATCGGGTCTGCCTTCCGATGTCTCTAGGAGGCGGTGGCACCACCAGCGGATACCGACGAACTACCAGCAACTACCAGCGAGCGGCTCCCAGGTCTCTGGAGATCGCCCGTGCGGCCTCACGGAGCAGGGTGATCAGGTTCGGCCGAGGACGGCCCTGGCCGTCGCAGATCCTCTCGACCGGTCCGGACAGTCCGATGGCGCCCACGACGAGGCCGCCGTGCCCGCGGATCGGCGCGGCGACGCCGGCTTCGCCCATGCTCATCTCCTGCACCTCGGCGGCCCATCCGACCTCCCGGACCTCGGCGAGTGCCCGGGTGAGCTGTTCCGGGACGGCCAGGGTGTGCCGGGTGTACGCCTCCAGCCCGGACTCCAGGACCGTCTCCAGGGGCGCGGTCCCGAAGGCCAGCAGGACCTTGCCGAGCGAGGAGGCGTGCAGCGGCAGCAGCGAGCCCACGTCCAGGGTCTGGAGCGTGTCGTCCGGCCGGAACACGTGGTGGACGACGAGGACCTGGCCCTCCAGGGGCGTGCCCAGGCGGACCGCCTCCCCGCTGCGGGCGGCCAGGGCGTCGGCCCAGTTGATGGAGCGCGACCGCAGCTCGTTGACGTCGAGGTAGCTAGTGCCGAGATGCAGCAGGGCGGCCCCGAGCTGGTACTTTCCGGTCGCGGCGTCCTGCTCCACGAAGTCCACGTGCTGGAGGGTGCGCAGAATGCCGTGGGTGGTGCCCTTCGCCAGCCCGAGCGAGGCCGCCACCTCGCCGAGCCCGAGGCGGCGAGGTCCACCGGCGAGCAGACGCAGGATCGCCGCCGCCCGTTCGATCGACTGGACCGGGCCGGTCATGATGCGAGCCTATTACCGCTATGGCGGGTCCGCTTTCCGTGCGGGTGGACGCTTGCGCGCCGGGTGCGCCGGGGCGTTCGGCATTGCCGACCGCTGTTCATTGACCGGCAACGCTGCGCTGCCTAACGTGCTACGAGGCCCGGCACAGCGCGCTGAGGCCCGGCGTCCTGCCGACAGCGCTCACCGGAGGAGAGTCCATGGCGGTCCAGCTCGAGGTCGATCCGATACTTCGGGACACGGTGGAGCACGTCTGTCCGCTGCCGCCCGTCACCGGGGCCGTCTCCGCCGTACGCCGGCGGGTGGGAACGGTCCTCGCCGACTGGAACGTGTCCCGGGACATCGTCGAGGACTCACTCCTGGTGGTGTCGGAACTGCTCACCAACGCACTCGTCCACGCCCTGCCACCGGCCCAGCTGCGGCTGTCCTGGGCCCCCGACGACGGATCCGGCACCCTGCGCGTCGAGGTCACCGACGCGGGACCGGTGCGTGCTCCGGGACAGTCACCGGCGGGGATCGACCCGGACGAGCACGGCCGGGGCGAGCAGATCGTCCACGCGCTGGCGGCCCGGTACGGCATACGCGTCCACTCCGGCGGGGTGACCCGGTGGGCGGATCTCGTCGCCGCATGAGCGTGCGCGGCCCGGCTGGTCAGACCTGGTCGGGTAGGGGGTCCCGCGGGCAGTTCGCCGGCCGCTGGGAGCCGCGCCCCGAGGCGAGGGGAGCTCGGGGGGCACCGGCGTGTTCCTGGACGGCCGATTCGGTGACCGCCGGTTCGCAGCCGGCCGGTTTGCGGAGCATGAGCAGCGCCGCGTCGTCGTGCAGTCGCCCGCCCACGTGCGCCAGCAGCTCGTCATGGAGCGCGGCGAGGGTACGGGCCGGCTCGTCGGACAGGTGGCGGGCCAGCCCTTCGGCGAGCGGGTAGAACTCACGGCCATGGTCGCGGGCCTCGGTGACCCCGTCGGTGTAGAGCAGCAGCTGATCTCCGTCGGCGAAGGGCAGCACCTGGAGGCCAGGGGCCTCGCCGGACAGGGCCCGCAGCCCGAGGGGCGGGGCCGGGTGGGTGGGCTCCACCGCCACGACGCGACCGGATTCCCGCACCAGCAGCGGCGGCGCGTGTCCGCAGTTGACGATCTCCAGATGCCCGTCCGACGGGTATCCGGCGACCACCGCGGTCACGAAGTCGTCGTCACCGAGGTTGCGCGCCAGGCTCCGCTCGATCCTGCCGACGACGGACAGGAGATCGGGCTCGTCGTAGGCGGCCTCACGGAAGACACCGAGCACCAGTGCGGCGGTCCCCACGGCGGGCAGCCCCTTGCCGCGTACGTCACCGACGATCAGCCTGACCCCGTACGGGGTGGGCACCAGGGCGTAGAGATCCCCGCCGATACGGGCCTCCGCCGCCGCGGCGCTGTAGCGGACGGCCACCTGGAACGGGCCGACCGTCGCCGGTATCGGCTTCAAAAGCGCGTGCTGGGCGGCCTCCGCGACCGAGCGGACAGCCGCGAGCACCCTTTCACGGCGCCCGCGCAGCGTGCTGGCCAGGGCACTCGCCAAGGTGACGGCCACGAGGGCGGACAGTACGGCCGTCAGTTCGCTGCCCGGAACGCCGTCCCGGGTGCCGAGCGACGCGCCCAGCACCGCGGCGAGCAGACCGACGCACAGGACACCGCGCGGCCCGTTGGTGGTGGCGGCCAGCGCGGGTCCGGCCGCGAGCAGGGGCAGCCAGATCATCCCCGCTCCGCCGACGACGTCGCCGAACACGACGACGCAGACGATCAGCACGGGCAGTACGGGCACACCGGCGGCCAGATGGGCGCCGGCGTGTCTTTGGGCCGACACCCCAAGACCTGCCGCTCGGCTCCTGAACAGCCGCATCGGCCAGTGGTCACCGCCATGGTCTCGCGCCTGACTCATGTCGCGTCCGCAGTCCTCACCTGTACGCCGGGGGTTTCGAAAAGTCCGCTTTATTCAGGAAACGGGTTCGATGCCCGGTGCCGCAAGGACCGGATTTTCAGATAGTGAGCGACAGGCTCCTGGTCACGCGGCTCGCGGTCGGGAGCAGCCGCGCCCGGATCTCCTGAAGGCTGGAGAGCCGGTCCGCCGGCAGTGAGACGCCGAGCGAGCCGAGTGTGTCGCCGCTGTAGACGGGCACGGCGACGCAGACCGTGCCGAGGGTGTACTCCTCCAGGTCCGTGACGGCGGGGGCCACGGGCGAGGAGTCGAGTCGCCGGAGCAGCTCGGGCCGGCTGGTGATGGTCCGTGGCGTGAGGTCGGCGAGGTGGTGGCGGGAGAGGTAGTCCTCGCGCGACTCGTCGTCCAGTTCCCGCAGCACGGACTTGCCCAGCGCGGTGGCGTGTCCCGCGTCCTCGAAGCCCACCCAGAGGTCCACCCGGGGCGCCCGGGGGCCATCGACGATCTCGGCGACCCTGATCTCGCCGTCCTCGTAGAAGGTCAGGTAGGCGGCGGTCGTCAGCTCGTCCCGCAGAGCGGCGAGCGTGGGGCGGACGCGGCTGAGCAGCGCCTGCCCGCGGCCCTCGGTGTGCAGGGTCTGCAGCTTGTCGCCGAGGACGAAACCGCCGTCGTCGAGCTTGCGTACGTATCCGTCGTACACCAGGGTCCGCAGCAAGTGATAGGCGGTGGCCAGGGGCAGGCCCGTCTCACGTGCCAGCTGCTTGGCCGGCGCGCCGTTCTCGTGCGCGCTCACCGCTTCCAGCAGCCGGAAGGCCCGTTGCACGGAAGTGATGAGCGTGGGGCCGTCATGAGCGCCCATACGACCAGCGTGCGCCGGGCGCCCCGCGCAGGCAAGGGGTGCGCGGCCTTCGCGACGCCACACGGCCGGGCCCGGCCGACGGCCCTCGCGACGGACCGGCCTCGTCACGGAGCCGACGACGGGACTTCGACGGCAGGGCCCAGGGCACCCCAGCGGATCCGCAGGGCGCACAGGGAGACGATCAGTGCCGAGGCCGCGACCGCGCCCATGCCCAGGGTCAGGCCGCCGGCGCCCGCGACGAACCCGATCAGGGCGGGGCCGGCCAGCAGGCCCGTGGTGCCCATCGCGGCGACCAGGGCCAGCGCGTCCGCACCGCGCGCCGCCGCGGCCACGTACACGCACGGGGTGATCGCCGCCGCCCCCAGCCCGACACAGGCGAAGCCGACCAGCGTGGGCAGTACCCCGCCGGCCGGCAGGGCGAGCGCCAGGCCGAGACCGGCGGCGGCGCTGCCGACGCGGACGACGGGGCCGTCGCCCCAACGGCTGCGCCAGCGGTCGGCACACGCGCGCGCCAGCAGCATCATGACCGAGACGACGGCGATGCCCAGGGGCGCGACGGTCGACGAGGCCTTGACGACATCCTTCAGATAGAGCGCCGACCAGTCGTTCATGGCGCCTTCGGTGATGGTGCCGAAAGCCATGGCGCAGCCCATCCACAGCGTCATCCGCGACGGCGGGGTCAGGGCGCCACGCCGCTTTCCCGGCTTCCCCTCCGTTGCCGGTGGGCTCGTATCGGCTGCGCCGGCGCCGTCCCTGTCCGCCAGCAGCCGGGGGCGTGCCCAGGCGAGCAGCAGCGACAGCAGGACGGCGGCCGTCGCGAAGTGCGCGGTGACGGCCGGCGTCACCGCGTTCACCCCGGAGGCCAGGAGCGCGGCGCCCAGCAGCCCGGCGCTGAACGTCGCGTGCAGCTGGGACATGGCGGTGCGCCCGTACTTGGTCTCCAGTGCGGCACCCTGCGCGTTCATGGCGACGTTCAGGCAGCCCACGGCGACGCCGTCGCAGCAGACGACCAGCAGCGCCGTCGGGTAGTCCGGCACCACGGACAGGGCCACGAGCAGCGCGGCGAGGCACAGGGCGGAGCCGAGGGCCAGCCGCCGGGAGCCCAGCCGCCGGGTCAGGAACGCGACGAGCGGGAAGGAGGCGGCGGCGCCCGCACCGCAGGCCGTCAGCAGCAGGCCCAGTTCCTGCTCGGTCAGGTCCAGCCGGGTCTTCAGGGCGGGGAGCCGGGAGGCCCAGGTGGCGTACTGGAAGCCGAGAAAGCAGAACAGGGCCGCGATCGCCCACTTCTCGCGGCGGAACCCGTCGTGGTCGCGTGGCACGCGCATCAGCCCGCCCCCTCCCCGTCGTGGGGCCGGCTCGCGCACACCCCGGTGGACATGTACACCGCGTCCTCGCCGTAGCCCGGCGGCAGGCCGGCCTCGCGGTGGGCCCGGTAGCCGTGGGCCTGCCAGTAGGTCTCCGCGCCGCCGACCGCGACCAGCGAGAGGTGCCCGTACCCGCCCGCCCCGGCGACGGCCGTCAGGCGTTGCAGCAGCCGTGTGCCCAGTCCCCGGCCCCGCAAGTCCTCGGCGATGACGAGGTCGTGCAGGTGGAGGTTGCGGGAGTGGAAGACGGTCTCCTCCGGCCGGGCCAGGTCCGGGCAGCGGAACCTCGGGTAGGGCAGGGCGAGGAGGTAGCCCGCGATCCGGCCGCCGAGATCCAGTACGAAGCAGGTGCCGGGCGAGGCACGGCCCCTGGACTCCAGCGCGGACCGCCCCTCCGAGAGCGAGCAGTGCGCGTACGCGGCGGCTTCCAGGGCCGCGACGGCCGGCCAGTCGGCGTCGGCGACGGGGCGGATGCGCACGACGTCGTACGGCAGCGGGCGGAAGCCGTTGAATTCCTGTGTCATGTAGCTGGTGGCGTAGGCGCCGGCGGACAGGATCCAGACCGGGTCGCCGGACGCCAGGTCCGCCGGTACGCGCACCCGGTGGTGCCCGGCTCCGTAGGCGTCGTCGCTGTCGCAGGTGGGGCCCGCGACCACGGCGGGCACGTACTCCGCGCCTTCCTGCCCGGCCCGGGTCGGGAAGAGCAGTGGGTAGCTCAACCGGTCCATCTCGTAGAGCCCGTTGAACTTGCCCACGCTCAGGTACAGCCAGTGCTCGGCTTCTCCGTCCGGCCGCCGGCGCGCGGTCATCCGGTACACGTGGGCCCGGACGGCGCCGTGGTCGGCCACCAGGTGGCGGCCCGGCTCCATGACGAAGCCGAGCGGGGTCGCGCTGACGTCCCGCAGCCGGTCCATGCCCTCGCGGATCACGGCGAACATCTTGTCCAGCGGGGGTTCGAGCCTTTGTCCCCACCGGTCGAGGCAGCCGAGCGCGGGCAGGCCGCCGCCGAGGTTGACGTGGTCCGGCACGATCCCCCGCCCGCGGAGCGCCACGAGCACGTCCGCGAGGGAGTCGACGGCGTCCTGCCAGGCCTCTACGGTCATCTGCTGCGAGCCGACGTGCACGGACAGCCCCGCCGGGGTCAGTCCGGCCGCCCGTGCCGCCGCCAGCACCGCCACGGCGTCGTCCCGCGAGCAGCCGAACTTCCGGCTCAGGCCCCACAGCGCCCCTTCCCCGCTGGTGGCGAGGCGGCAGAACACCCGGGCGCCGGGAGCGCGGTCGGCGATCGCGGCCACGTCCTGCACGCTGTCGGTGGCGAAGGTGCGGATGCCGAGCCGGTATGCCTCGGCGATGGCCGCGTCGGACTTGACGGTGTTGCCGTAGTGGATCCGGTCGGCGGCCACACCCGTCCGCAGGGCCTGCGCGATCTCGGCGGGGCTCGCCGCGTCGAAGCCGGCGCCCCGGTCGGCGAGGCCGGCCAGTACCTCGTCGACGGGGCACGCCTTGACGGCGAAGCGGACGGTGACGCCGGGCAACTCCCGTACGAGGGCGTCGTACCGGGCCTCGATCCCCAGGAGGTCGAAGACGACGGCGTCCTGCGACGCGGCGGCCAGCGCGGCGGACAGCGGCGCGCTCAGATCCCCGCTCACCGGCCCGCGCTCCCGGGTCCGGTCTCCCGGGCCGCGCTCACCAGCGCGGGCCAGGCCTCGGTCAGCAGCGCGAAGTCCTCGATGTCCCGCCGGGCCTCGTCCAGCAGCCGTTCACGGCGCGTCGCCAGCAGGTCGGCGAACTCCGCATACCTGCCGCCCAGTTTACGGTAGGCGCTGTCGACGCGGTCCAGCCGCCACACGTTCTCGGAAGGGTCGAGGCGGGTGCTGTCACGGAGGAAGCCGACGACGGCCTCGGCCCGGACGCGTTGCCGGTCGTCGAGGAGGGCGGCGCCCGCTTCGGCCATCCGGTCGTAGACGTGGTGGAAGTAGAGCATCGACAGCAGGAACTTCACGAACCGCGTCTGGTAGGCGAGGAAGCCGGTGCCGGTACGCCGTTCCGGGGTGTGGAAGTTCTCGATGTGGCGGTTGTGCAGGACGCCCGGCAGCGTGGCGTCGTGGACGAGGTGGAGGAGGAAGTAGTCGCTGCCGATGGTGTCGGTGGCCGGTGGCAGCGGCACCCGCTCGTACACCTCGCGGTGGAGGGCGATGTTGCACATGTCCACCCGCATGGGGTCGACCAGGGTCAGCGTCGAGTGGTCCTGCGTGAACGGGGCGGTGCCGGCCCCCTTGAAGGACTCCTCCACCAGGTCCCGCTTGCGCTCCTCCGACCAGTGGCCGGGCGCCCACAAACTCACGACCTCGTGGTGGATGTCCTCGTCCAGGCGCTGGATCTCGCCGATGTCCACGGAGAGTTCGCCGATGAAGGAGGCGCCGGCCAGCGACACCGGGCGGTCGGCGTGGGCAGGGTCGAGGTCCGTCTCGGACACGCCGGCCGCGGCGTCGGCCGCGCGTCTGCCGAGTGACGGGAGTTCGTGGTGGACGGGGAAGACCGGCTCGCCGTCCAGCAGTTGGTAGGCGCTGTCGGAGTCCCGGCGGTGCACCGACCGGCAGCCGAGCGCGGCGGCGGTCAGGAAGGCGCGGTTGGTGCAGGCTCCGTAGGAAACGCCGGCCGGGAGCATGAGGGCGAGCATCCGGTCCGGGTCGGCGAGGCCGGTCCGGTGGATCACGCGCCGCAGGAAGTGCCGCTGATCCGCCTCGTCCAGGTGATGGGTGATCAGGCCCGGTACCGGGGGCAGCCCGGCCAGGACGCGGGCGTGCTCGGACCGGGTCGGCTCGTCGCAGGAGTCGAGGATCAGCAGGTGCACCTCGGCGTCGAAGCGGCGGGCCGCGTGGGCCGCCTCCCCGGCGACGGCGGCCAGGGTCGGGGCGCACGCCCGGTTGGTGGGAAGCGTGAGACAGATCCGGTGCGTGCCGGTCGCCCGGTTCACCGCTCGCCCTCCTGACCGCTCTGCCTGCTCTGCCCGCCCTGACCGTTCCAGGAGTCCAGTCCCAGCAGCTTGCGGCCCAGGCTGTCGAGCGTGGCGGGGCCGTAGCGGAGGGCCTCCGGCTCGCGCGCGTCGCCGAGCAGGGTCGGGTTCCAGTCGGGGGTGCTCAGGGTGCGCCAGGACTCGACTCGGGAGCGGCGCAGGTCCGTGTGCTCCTCCAGGGCGGGCATCATCGACAGGTACTGGACGGCTCGGACACCGTTGTCGGAGCGGTTCGGGGCCACGCCGTGCGCCAGCAGCCCGTTGAAGATCAGCAGGTCGCCGGCCTGGAGGTCGGGCCGAACGACGGGGAACTCGGCGCGGTCGAGCGCGGGCCTGATGGGGTCGCGGTCGGCCGGCTGGGCGACCCGCCACTCGTCGAACCGCCGGAAGAGTTCGGGCGCGCACTGGAAGCCGCCGAGTCCGGGGCGGGTGTCGGTGAGCGCGATGATGCCCTGGACGCGCTGCGGGAGCACCCCGAGGGTGGTGTCGACGTCCCAGTGCAGCTCGATGTCGAAGCCCTCGTCGGTGGGTTCGATCAGCGAGCGCGAACGGGTTCCCCGGTTGGGCGGGTTGAGGTTGAGCCGGTCCAGCGTGACCCACAGTTCCTCGCAGTCCCACACGTCCACGAAGGCGTCGTAGACGCGCTCGGTCTGACGGCTGTCCCAGATGAGCTGGTGGTGGTAGGCCTCGACGAAGCCGTAGACGTGCAGGTCGCGATCGAGGTCCGAGCGGAACTCCCGCTCCTCGTACCAGGTTTCGGGGCGGTCGGGGTCGAGACCCTGGAACTCCCAGGCGAATTCCAGCAGGCTCTTGGCCGCGCCCGGGGAGATGGCGTCCCGGACGACGACATAGCCGTACGTCTGCCAGAAGGCGAGGTCCGCCTCGGACAGCACGCGCAGCGGGCGTGACTTCTCGATGTCTCTCAGCGGGGTCTGGGCGAGGTACGTCTCGGCGTCCGCGCTGAAGTAGGGGCGGTGCGATGCCGCTCGGTACAGGTGGCGGTCAGGCGTCGGCATGGCGGCGACTCCGGGTTGATCGAACTGACGTGTCCTCACGTTGGACTAGACCAATTCGGGGTGTCAACGGATCATGGCCGAAAATGCCGCCAAGTGCCTGTGAAGTGCCGGTCGTGGGCCAAACGGAAGCGCCGGCGGGCAGGTGTGCCACGCCGGCGCGGGAAACCGCTGGGTCAGCCCTCGACGACGCGCTCCGCCGCCGCCACCGCGCAGACGCGGGCGGCGCCATGGGTGGCGAGGTGCAGGCCGCCTCGGGGAGGGGCCTGCGGTACGCCCATCTCGACCACGATCGTGTCCGGGCGGGCGGCGAGGATCGTGTCGAGGGCCGCGCGCATCCAGTCGTGCCGGTGCTCGTCGCGGACCACTGCGACGACCCGGCGGCCGTCCGCTGCCGCGAGGGCGGCGCTGCCCGCGTCGGCGCCGGTGAAGGAGCCGGTCGTGGTGCCGGGCAGCAGGCGCTCCAGTTCGGCGGCGAGCCCCCAGGGGGTCTCGTTCCCGACGGCGATGTTGGCGGCCGGGTTGAAGGTGGCGACGTACACCGGCTCGGTGACCGGTGAGGCGGCGCCCGCTCGGGTCACGGTCAGCGCGCGGCGAGCCGCGGACAGTCCGATCTGCGGGGCGGGTTCGGCCTCGGCCCCCATTCCGTGCCGCGCCTCGGCCGTCCAGCGCGCCAGCTGCCGTACCCGGGCGGCGGCGGCGGCCAGGCGCTCCTCGGGCAGTTCGCCGGAGCGGACCGCGGCGACCAGCGAGTCCCGCAGCCTGAGCACCGTGCCCTCGTCGCACAGCCCGCCGCCGACGCAGATCGCGTCGGCGCCCGCCGCGATCGCCAGGACCACGCCGTGCTCCAGGCCGTACGTCCCGGAGATGGCGCGCATCTCCATGCCGTCGGTGACGATCAGCCCCTCGTAGCCGAGTTCACCGCGCAGCAGCTCGGTGAGGATCCGGTGGGAGAGGGTCCCGGGGTGGTGCGGGTCCAGGGCGGGGACGAGGATGTGCGCGCTCATCACGGCGCGGGTGCCGGCCGCGATGGCCGCGCGGAAGGGAACGAGTTCACGCTCGTGCAGGGTCTCCGCGTCGACATCGATGCGCGGGACGGCGTGGTGCGAGTCGACGTTGGTGTCGCCGTGGCCGGGGAAGTGCTTGGTGCACGCGGCGACGCCGGTGGACTGCAGGCCCTGGACGTAGGCGGCGGTGTGCCGGGCGACCAGGTCGGTGCCGGCACCGAAGGACCGTACGCCGATGACCGGGTTGTCGGGGTTGGCGTTGACGTCGGCGGACGGCGCCCAGTTGAAGTTGACGCCGCAGGCGGCCAGGCGCCGGCCCAGTTCACGGGCGACGCCCCGGGTGAGATCCGGGTCGTCGACGGCGCCGAGGGCGTGGTTTCCGGGGAAGGAGGAACCGGTGCGGACCTCCAGGCGGGTGACGTCACCGCTCTCCTCGTCGATGGCCACCAGCAGGTCGTCCCGCTCCGCCCGCAACTGGGCGGTGAGCGCGGTGACTTGCTCCTGGCTGGCGACGTTGCGGCCGAACAGGGCGACGGAGGCAAGCCCCTCGCCGACCCGGCGGCGCACCCAGTCCGGCGCGGTGGTGCCGGCGAAGCCCGGCTGCAGCACGGTGAGCGCGTCGCGGGTCAGGGTGTGGTTGCCGGTGGCGAGTGTGGTCATCGGGGGTGTCATCCCTTCACGGCGCCGTCGGTCAGGCCGCTGACCGCCTTGCGTTGCAGAACGATGAAAAGGATCAGGATGGGCAGCGCGAACAGCGTCGACGCCGCCATCGTGGCACCCCAGTCGTCACCGAAGGCGGTGCGGAACTGGGAGAGCCAGATCGGCAGGGTCTGCTTCTCGATGCTCTTGTTGAGGATCAGGACGAGCGGATACTCGTTCCACGCGGTGATGAAGCCGAACAGCGAGGTCGCCATCAGGCCGGGTGCCAGCAGCGGGAAGATCACCTTGACGAACGCCTGGGTGCGGGTGCAGCCGTCGACCATCGCGGACTCCTCCAGTTCCTTCGGCACGGCGGCCACGTAGCCGCGCAGGGTCAGGATCGTGAGGGGCAGCACCATCATCGTGTAGAAGACGGTGAGCGGGACGAGGCTGTCGAGCATGTCGTTGTCGCGGACCAGCATGTAGATGGCGATGACCATGACCTCCCAGGGGGCCATCTGCGCCAGCATGAAGGTCACGATGAGCCCGCGCCGGCCCCTGAACTGCATCCGGGCCAGGGCGAAGGCCGCGAAGAGTGCGATGACGAGCGAGAAGAGCACCGCGCAGACCGTGACGAGGACGGAGTTGCCGACCAGGGTCCAGAAGTGGTCGGCGTGCACGGCCTTCGTGAAGTGGCCGAGGGTGACGTGCGTCGGGAACCACACCGGGTTCTCGGCGATGATGTCGCCGGTCGGTTTGAAGGCCGTGGCGAACATCCAGTACACGGGGAACGCGAAGCCGACGAAGAGGACGACGGCGGTCGCGTTGGGCCAGATACGGCCGAACAGTGAGCGCTTCACAGCTCGTCCTCCTCTTGCTTGAGCACCATGCGCAGGTAGTACGAGGTGATGACGAGCAGCACCACGATGGTCAGGAAGGAGATCGCCGCGCCCACCCCGAAGTGCTGGTTGCCGACGCCCTCGACGAAGGCGTAGATGGGCAGGGTCTCCGTGAGCCGGTCCGGGCCGCCCTCGTTGATGGCGAAGATCTGCACGAACGACTTGAAGACCCAGATGACCTCGAGGAAGGCCGTGGCGTACAGGAAGGGCCTGAGGAAGGGGAAGGTCACCGAGGTGAAGCTCTTCCAGGCGCCGGCTCCGTCCAGGGACGCGGCCTCGTACAGTTCCCTGGGGATCGTGGTCGTGGCGGCGTAGAGGTTGATCGCGACGAACGGGATCGACTGCCAGACCACCAGCAGGGTGACCACGGAGAAGGTGGAGAACTGGCTGCCGAGCCAGTTGTAGTCGGCCATGGAGTGCCAGCCGAGCCTGTCCAGCGCCCAGTTGACGACGCCGAACCGCTGGGCGAACAGCCACTGGTAGACGGTGGTGGCCGCGATGGTGGGCATGGCCCACGCGAGGACGAGGCCCAGCATCAGCGTCAGCCGCATCTTGCGGCCGAGACGGGCCAGCAGCAGGCCGACCAGGGTGCCGAACAGCATGATCAGCACGACGTTGGCCGCGGTGAAGACGACGGAGCGCTCGACGACGTGCCAGAAGTCCGCCGCGGTGAGCACGGACTTGTAGTTGTCGACGCCGTTCCACTCGGTGAGGTGCTGGATGAGCTGCCGGGGGTTGAGGTTCTGGAACGACAGCATGCCGTTCTTCACCAGCGGCCAGCCGAGCAGGATCAGTGTGGCCAGCAGCGCGGGCAGCAGGAGCAGATAGGGAGCGGCGGCACCGCGCCGGGCCGAGGGCCCGGACCCGCGTGTCTCACCGCGGGGAGGCACCGGCGCCTCGGCCTTGCGGACAGCGGGCTCCCCGGCCGTGTCCGTGCCTTCGGTCTGCACTGACATGAGTTGCCATCTCTTCCATGGCCGTACTGGCCGTACGGGTCGTACCGGCCGTACGAACGACACGAATGAGCCGGGGGCGACGTGCGGCGCCCCCGGCGCGGGTCATCAGTTCTGCTGGGCCAGACGCTTGTTGATCTCGCCCTCGACTTCCTTGGCGGCCGCCGCGGGGGACTTACCGTTCAGCACGGCCGTCATGTAGGACTTGATCGGGTTCGGGGTGTTCTCCACCGCCGCCCACTCGGGAATCAGCGGAGTGGTGCCGCCGACCGCGGCCGCCGGAGCCGCCGCCTCCGCCACGACGTTGCCCTTGAGGTTGGTCTGCAGCGACTCCTTGTTGGGGATGACGCCGTTGAGCTTGGACAGCTCGCCCTCGAACTTGTCGGACAGGGCCAGCTTCAGGAACTCCTTGGCCAGCGCCTGCTTCTTGCTGCCCTGCGCGACGGCCAGGTTCGAGCCGCCGAGGAAGACGCCCTCGGGCTTGCCGGCGGTCTCACCGGGGATGGTGAAGTAGCCGAGGTCCTTCTCGATGGACTTGTTGGCGGTGACGGCGGTGCCGGCCTCCCAGCCCATGCCGATGAACGCGCCGGTCTTGCCCTTGGCGAAGACCTCGGCCTGCTGCGGGTTGGCCTCGTCCTTGTCCTTGGGGGCCTCGGAGTAGGACGCGTACTGCTTGTAGATCTCCATGGCCTTGGAGACCTTGGGATCGGCCAGGTTGGAGACGTACTTGTCGCCGTCCTTCTTCACCAGGTCGGCACCCTGGCCGATGGTGAGGCCGTCGAAGAAGTACCAGTTCTGGCCCGGCAGGTAGAGGGGCTCGGCGTCGGTCTTCCTGCCGATGGTCTTCAGGTCGTCGAAGAACTCGTCCCGGGTCTTCGGGGTGGACTTGATGCCGGCCTCGGCCCAGATTTTCTTGTTGTAGATGACGACCCGGTTGGCGAAGTACCAGGGAGCCGCGTACTGCTTGCCGTCGTAGACGGAGGACTGCGAGACGGACGGGGTCCAGTCGGTGCCGATGGCCTGCTTGAGGTCACCCAGTTCGGCGAGGCCGCCGGTGGCCGCGTACGCCGGGGTCTGGGTGTTGCCGACCTCGATGACGTCCGGCGGGTTGTCCTCGGAGAGAGCCGTGGTGATCTTCTGCTGGATCCCGTCCCACTTCTGGATCTCGAACTTCAGCTTCGCGCCGGTCTTCTTCTCGAAGGCGGCCTGCACGTCCTTGGTCCACTGCTCCGGAGCGGACCCGGTCATCGTCCAGACCCGAAGCGTCTGGCCCTTGAAGCTGTCCGGTCCCGCGTTCTTGCCGCTGTCGCCGTCGTCCCCGCCGCACGCCGCGACGGAGACCATCATGCCTGCGATACCCATCGCGGCTATCAGCTTGCGCTTCACGCCACCCTCCTCAGGGATGCCACTGACCCCCCACGCCCCCGGCCGTGACCTGCGAAGTCGCTGTTGCACGTGGGACTCGGGACCTGGCCACTAATGGTGTAGACCAGTACGTGGAGCTTGGCCTAGACCTTTGGGGGTGTCAAGGGCGGTTCGGGAAGCGGTGCCGTCCGTTACGAGAAAGTCACCGGACGGCAGCGGGCGGTCCTCGGGAGCGGCGACGCGCCTCGGGTTGGACTAGACCATTGGGCAGTTGGGGGTTATAACGGGAGACCGCCGAGTGAGCCGGGAAGGCAGGCCATGACCATCGACGTCAGCAGCGCCCAGCACCGCAGGGGGGTGCCCGGTCGCAGCGCGCGTGTGCCGAAGTACTACCGCGTCAAGCAGCAGATCCTCGAGATCACCCAGGCCCTCCGGCCCGGCTCGGCCATGCCCGCCGAGCGGCTGCTCGCCGTACGGTTCGACACCTCGCGCACCACCGTCCGGCAAGCGTTGCAGGAACTCGTGGGCGAGGGACGGCTGGACCGCATCCAGGGCAAGGGCACGTTCGTCGCCCGGCCGAAGCTGTACCGAACCCTGCGGCTGACCTCGCACACCGAGGACATGCGGGCCCAGGGGCTCGACCCGGCCTCCCAGGTGCTGGACATCGGCCATGTCGCCGCGGACGCGAAGCTGGCGGGGCTGCTCGGCATCGACGCCGGCGACAAGGTGCTGCGCATCGAACGGCTGCGGCTGGCCAGCGGCGAGCCCATGGCGATCGAGACGACCCACCTGTCCGCACGCCGCTTCCCGGGCCTCAGACGGTCGCTCGCCACGTACACCTCGCTGTACACGGCGCTCGCCGAGAGGTACGGCGTGCAGCTCGCGGAGGCCGAGGAGATCATCGAGACGTCCCTGGCGACCCCGCGCGAGGCCGGGCTCCTCGCCACCGACGTGGGCCTGCCGATGCTGCTGCTGTCGCGTCACTCGCGGGACGCCGAGGGCACACCGGTGGAGTGGGTGCGCTCGGTGTACCGCGGCTCGCGCTACAAGTTCGTGGCCGCGCTGATGCGTCCGGCGGACCGAGAACACGGCTGACGCCCGCTCAGGTCGGCACCGCACAACAAGACCGCACAACGAGATGGGCTTGTCGTGACAGAAATACCCACGCCACAGACGCTCGCGGCAGCTCTGGTCGGCGCCCGTGAGGCGGCCTGCCTCACCCAGGAGGAACTGGCGGTCCGGTCGGGTCTCAGCGTGCGGGCGATCCGCAACCTCGAGACCGGGCACACCGCCCGCCCCCGCAAGCAGTCGCTGCTCCTCCTCGCCCGGGCCCTCGGTCTGCCCCCCGGACGGCTGCTGAGGCCGCCGCGTCCCGGAGGCCCGGCCGGGCCGATGCCCGCCGAGCTCCCCGCGGCACCGCGGCACCGGCTCGCCGGGAGGGAGCGGACCGTCGCCTCCCTGAAGACCCACCTCTCGGAGCGGGACCGCGGCGACGCGGGGCCCGCCGTCGTCGTGGGGCCGCCCGGCGCGGGGAAGACCTCGCTGGTCCTGCGGGCCGCGCACGGCGTACGCACCCGGTTCCCGGACGGGCAGGTCTTCGTGGACCTGCATCCCGCCTCCTCCCTGCCCTTCACGGCGGAGACGCTCGTCCGCCGCGTCCTGCGCTCCCTCGGCGCCGCGTCCACCGCGGACAGCGCGGAGGAGGCGGCCGCCCGGCTGCGGGACACGCTGAGCAGGCGCCGTGTCCTGGTGGTCCTCGACAACGTCGACAGCGAGGCGCAGGTCCGCCCGTTGCTCGTGGACGAGGTGCGCAGCGCCGTCCTGGTGGCCGCGCGGCGGGAACTGCCCGCGCTTCCCGCGCAGTTACGTCACCGGATCGGCGCTCTGGCACAGCCGGACGCCCACCGGGTGCTGGAGGACCTCGTCGGCGTCGCGCGCACCCGGGCGGAACGGTCCGCCGCCCTGAGCGTCCTGCACTCCTGCGCCCGGCTGCCGCTGGCCCTGCACATCGCCGGCCTGTGGCTCACGGCCCGGCCGCACCGGTCCCTGCGCGACCTGGCGGACCGCCTGGCGGACGAGCGGAGCCGCCTCGCGTTCCTGCGCGTCGGAGACCTCTCCCTGCAAGCGAGCGTGACGGCCTATCACCGGTTGCTGCCGCCCCCGCTCAAGGAGTCGCTGCGCCAACTCCACGCGGCGCCCGGGGAGTTCGGCGTGGAGGAGCTGCTGACCCGGGTGACGCCGTCCAGGGACCTCGCCGTCGACCTCGTCGAGGACCTGCTGCACCGCCAGATGATCCACGTCGCCGGCGTCGAGCGGAACGGCCGTATCCGCTACCGGTTGTACGACGCGGTGCGTCTGTACGTGGCGCACTGCCTCGCGGAACGCCGGCCGCTCGGAACCGGCACCTGAGAAGGGTCCCGTCGAGGGTCCTTCCGCCGAGTAGCGGCCGGCCGGCCGGCGGCGCACGATGGAGGCAGGGGGAGTCCGCCCCGCGAGCCGCTCAGCCGCCCGCGAGGCCGCCCCGAGGAGGTCAGGCATGGCCGACGCCATACAGCCGGGCGGTGTCGAGTCGGAGAACCACCCGTGGAAGATACGTCTCGTCGACCATCCCCCGCGTTTCGAGTCGGCGTTCTTCCGTGCCGCGAAACGGGTGGCGAAGAAGATCCTCGGCGAGATGGCCGACGAGGACCTGCCGTACGGGCCCCGTCCGGCCGGAGCCGAGCACTGGGAGATGCACCACGGGGGCAGCCTGTGGGTGAAGGGAGCGCGGGGCTGGCGGATGTACCGCGCCCGGGTCGGCATCGAGTGGAGCATGCAGTTCTGCGCCGACCCCGCCAAGGTGGACCGGCTGCGGCAGGACGCGGCCGAACTCGTGGACGCCTTCCCGCTCACCGTGCCCGCCCTGGCGGAACTGGGATACGAGGAGGCCGAGGACCTGCTGCGCGCCCCGGTCAAGGACGCCGACGGCGTCGAGGCGTGGACCGACTCCCTGTTCAACGCGTGTGTGCCGCTGAGCCACGGACACCACCAGGCGATCCTGCCCAAGGTGCCGCCCGGTGAACACCATTACCCCTGGCCGGTGAAGGCCGCGGACTACATCCGGTTCGACGACTTCCAGCTGTGGGTCACCCTGCCCGACGGAACCCACGGCGCCGTGGCCCCGGTGGACCGGCGCGGTTCCGGCGACGGGCACGTACGGCTGGCCTTCGTGCCCGAGGGCAGCGAGGCGGCGGACACCCTGGCGGAGGCCCAGGAGCTCGGCAAGATGGCGGTCCTGCCGCCGAGCAGCCCGGTCGCGCTGGAGGCGTTCGCGCGGCAGAACGGCCCCGGGCGGGGCACCGCGTCCGGACCGCCCGCCGGCTAGCGGGGGGGAACCCCCACCAACGTGGTCCGGCTACTGGAGATGCTGGAGGCCGACGACCCGGCGCGGCAGTTGCTCTGCTACGACCCCGGGGTCGGGACCATGTCGTCGGCCACCGCGCACGGGCCGGCCGGCCGGGGGCGAGCGTCCGGCTCCGGCGGGAACGCGACCCCGGGTACCGCCCGGACCTGCCCGGTCCGTCTGAGCCGGGAGGGTGGGCCGACCCGGACTGGACCAAGCCGGTTCCGCCGCCCGGGGGTTGAGGCCGGGGCGCGGGCGGTCAGGCCTCCCAGGCGGCGAGCCGGTCCAGCGCGGCGGCCGTCCGGCTGAACCCGTCCTCCCCCAGCAGGCCGCGCAGTTCGGCGTTGAACCGCTCGACCTCGGGCTGCGCGGCGGTCAGGGCGGCGCCTCCGGCTTCCGTCAACTCCAGGGCGACAGCGCGGTGTTCACGGGGATGCGGGTTCCGGGCCACCAGCCCGGCCGTGGTGAGCCGCCGGACGAGCGCGGTCACGGCGGACTCCCGAAGGCCGAGCGTGCGGGCGAGCTCCCCCTGCGTGACGCCCGGCCGGTCGCGCACCGCGTACAGCGCGCCGAGCTGGGCCGTGGTGACCCCCGCGGCGGCCAGACAGCGCCGGTCGGCGGTGGTGCGCAGCTGGTGCGCTGCGCGCTGCAGCAGGAAGAACAGGCGCTGGTCTGACGGCTCGGACATGGGCCGATCTTGACAGACGGGCGAGGGCCGCGCCAGTCTCACTTCACTAGTGAAGTGACTCATCCGGCCCGCATGGAGCACGAGGGAGAACGTGGAAACCCTGGACCTGGAACACGCCCGGAAGGCGCTCGCGGAGCAGCCCTTCAGCCAACTGCTCGGCGCCCGGCTGACGGCCTTCGGCGACGGAGGGGCCGAACTCGAACTGGACATCCGCACCGAACTGCTCCAGCAGTACGGCTTCGTGCACGGCGGGGTCCTCGGCTACGCGGCGGACAACACCCTGACCTTCGCCGCGGGCTCCGTCCTCGGCCCCCGGCTGATCACCGCCGGCTACACCATCGACTACCTGCGCCCGGCCCGTGGGACACTCCTGCGGGCCCGCGCCGAAGTGGTCCGGGCGGGCCGCACCCTCGCCGTCTGCCGGTGCGACGTCTCCGCCGTCGACGCGGAGGGCCGGGAGACCCTGTGCGCCGTGGCCCAGGGAACGATCGCCGTAATCCCCGAGCCCGTCTCTGGACGCCTTGCTGACGAGCCGTGAGACTCGGTGGGCATGGACCAGGAAACCGAAGTCCCGCGCGTCGAACTCACCCCTCAGGCCGCCGATCTGCTGCGCCGGCTGCGTGCCGCGCACGGTCCGCTGATGTTCCACCAGTCCGGCGGCTGCTGTGACGGCAGCGCGCCCATGTGCTACCCGGACGGCGAGTTCCGCACGGGCGCCTCGGACGTGCTGCTGGCCGAGCTGGAGGTCGAGGGCGTCGAGGAGCCGGTGACGTTCTGGATGTCGAGGAGTCAGTACGAGGTGTGGAGCCACACCCGGCTGATCGTGGACGTGGTACCCGGACGGGGCAGCGGCTTCTCACTGGAGGCACCCGAGGGGGTGCGCTTCCTCACCCGTTCTCGCGTAGTCGACGCATAGCCACCGCGCGGGCCACCGCGATCTGGTGCACTTCCCCCGAGTCCTGTGACAGTTGACAAGACATCAGGGGGGACAGTGGCGCGTCGTAGGAAGCGGTACGGAGCGGCGAGAGCGGTCTGCACGGTTCTCACGGCCTTCGGCGTGCTGGCCGGTGCGGCCCTGACGGGTGCGGCACCGGCCTCCGCCGTGCGGGGCGCCGGCACACGGATCGCGCCGGGTGTCACCTACGAGCAGTTCGACCTTCCGGCGGGCAAGGGCGTGACCCACGCCCATCTGCTGACCGTCGACCTGCGCGACCCGCACGTACGCCTGGACCTGCTGTACCCGGGCGCGGTGGCTGCCCGCGCCCCCGTCTCGCAGCTGGCCGACACGGCGGGGGCGGTCGCGGGCGTCAACGGCGACTTCTTCAACATCACCGAGACCCAGCACCCGGGCGTCGAGGCGACCGGTGCCACCGTGGGCCCGGCGATCGCGCACGGCCGGGTGCTCAAGGCGGCGGTGCCGGACGGGCAGCGGTTCGGCCCGGCGCTGCCGCCCGGCACGGCCACCGAGGACGTCCTCGGCGTGGGCACCGACCGGCGGGCCCGCCTGGACCGGCTCGCCCTCCACGGGTCCGTGCGCACACCGCAGGGACGGCTGCCGCTTGGCGGGCTCAACCAGTACGCGCTGCCGGTGGACTCCGTCGGCGCGTTCACCGCGCGGTGGGGCAGCGCCTCCCGGGTGCGCTCCACCTGCGGCACGGACACCGACCGGGCGGCCCCGTGCAGCACGGACACCTACGAGGTGACGGTCCGCCACGGCCGCATCGTGTCGGCCTCCGACAAGCCCGGCAGCGGTCCCATCGCCGCCGGCACCACGGTCCTGGTCGGCCGGGAGGCGGGGGCCGGGCAGTTGCGGAAGCTGTCCATCGGCGAGCGGGTGACGGTACGGCACGGGCTGGTGGCGTCCGCGTCCGGGGTCCCGTACCGCTTCGCGCTCGGCGGCTACCCGGTGCTGCGCGACGGGCAGCCGCTGCCCGGGCTCGATCACACCACCTCGGCGGTGCGCACGGCCGTGGGCATCGCGGGCGGCGGGCGACGGCTGCTGCTGTTCGCGCTGGACGGCGCGCCGGCCTACCGCAGTGGTCTGACGATCGCCGAAGTGGCCGACGGCATGCGGGCGTTGGGATCGGTCGACGCCTTCAGCCTGGACGGCGGCGGCTCGACGGAGCTGGTCGCGCGCGAGCCGGGCGCCACCGCGGTGTCGGTACGCAACCACCCGAGCGGCGGCGCCGAGCGCCCCGTGCCCAACGGCATCGGGGTCTTCTCGGCACCATGACGCGCGGGCCGCTCAGGGCCGCAGGCTGCCGACCAGTTCGGCGGTGGCGGTGAGCCCGCTGTGGATGGTGGGGGCCATGCTCGTGCTGGCCAGGTAGAAGCCGAGCAGCACGCAGACCAGGGCGTGGGACATCTTCAGCGCGCCGTTGCGAATGAAGATCACCGCCATGATCAGGAGCAGCAGCACCACAGAGATGGAAACGGCCATCGCGAACCTCCTCCGCCACATCCATTTCGCGGCGTTCGCCCGCAAGTGTGGCGTAGCGGAGGGTTCGCGCCATGGGCTGACATGTCCCCCGTTCGTGTGGTGTTTACGGGGTCGGGTGGGCGTCCAGGAACGCCTCCAGCCCCGTGAGGTCGTCGGTGTTGAGGTAGTCGACGCCGGCGGCGAGCAGTTCCGTCCACAGTGCGTCCCGCGGCGGGCCGGCCGTGTCGGGGGTGGCCCAGAACCGGACCTGCTGCCCGTGCGCGTGCGCGGCCCGGATGATGCCGCGCAGCCTCTGCCGCTCTGCGTCCGGGAACGGGCCGTCGCCCAGCCAGCTGAAGTTGAGCGTCCAGTTGTCGCTGATCAACGGGATGAAGGAGGCGGGGGCCGCGCCGCCGAGGTCGGTGAGCCGGCCGTCGTAGAAGGCCCGGCGCACGGTCTGGGCCTCCATGGGGGTACGGGCGGCCCGGTCGCCGGAGATCACGGCGGTGACCGGCCCCGGGTGGACGCGTCCGTGGGCGCAGGTCGTGAACAGGTGCTGGTAGCGCTGGAGGTGGCGGTCGAGTTCGAGGTACGTCGCGGAGCCCTCGGTCTTGATGTCGATGAGGAGTTGCAGCGGCCTGCGACAACCGCGGTACACCGAGCCGTGGTTGGCCTTCACCCGGGCGGCGAGCGGGTCGAGGTAGAGGGACTCGAGGGTGCGGGCCGGGTCGAGCTCGACCGGGTCGTGGGCGACGAGGAGCTGGTCGCCCACGAGGTAGATGTCCGCCTCGACGCTGCCGAAGCGGTGGCCGAGGGCGTCGAAGAGGGGGCGGGGGTGTTCGTAGTCGTTGTGGGCGTGGGCGCGCCACAACGGGCGCGGGCCGTGCTTCCGCTGCGCCGCCAGCGCCTGCGCGCCGGGCAGGGCGAGCGGACCCGCGAGTGCGGCGCCGAGGGTGGTGAGGGCTCTGCGACGGGTGGTGAGGGCCATGCTCTGCCTCCCTGGTAGGCCTTACGGAACCTCAGCGATTGTGCGATCCGTTCGGGGCCGAGGAGCAGGTCTGTGCGGGGAGTTGGCCGGACTGCCGTCATGAGTTCGCTTCGTCGCTGCAGTGCACACGAAAAAGCCCGTCCCTGGCGGGACGGGCTCTCTCGGGCTTTGGCCAGGTGTACGTCAGGGGGCGCGCAGGTCGACCAGTTCGGCCAGTGCCTCGCGGTGCGCGCCCGCCGTGCCGAGGGCGATCGAGTCCGCCTTGGCGCGCTTCAGGTACAGGTGAGCCGGGTGCTCCCAGGTCATCCCGATACCGCCGTGCAGCTGCACCGCCTCCTCGGCGGCGCGGACGGCGACGGGGGCCGCGTAGGCCTGGGCGACGGCGACCGCCACATCGGCATCCCGGCCGGTCGCGAGCGCGTCCGCCGCGTTGCGGGCCGCCGCGCGCAGGTTGACGACCTCCAGCCACAGCTGGGCCAGCCGGTGCTTGAGCGACTGGAAGCCCCCGACGGGCCGGTTGAACTGCTTGCGCTCCTTCAGGTACCGCACCGTCTCGGTCAACGCCCAGTCGGCGACGCCGAGTTGCTCGGAGGCGAGCAGTCCGGCCCCGGCGCGCAGCGCCCGCCGTACGGCGGGTTCGGCGGCGCCCAGCCGACGGCCGGGCGCCCCGTCGAGGCGCACGGTCGCCACCGGACGGGTCAGGTCCAGGGAGACCTGCGGAGTGACGGTCACGGCGTCGGCGTCGACGGCGTACAGCTCACCGTCGTCGGCGGGCACCAGCAGGACGTCCGCTACGGCCGCGTCCGCGATCCCGGCCAGCTCGCCGTGCAGGGCGCCGTCTTCCTGCCGTACGGCCTTGAAGCCGCCGCCCGGGGGCACGTGCAGGCCGACGGCGAGCGCGCCGATGGTCCGCCCGGAGGCCAGCCGGGTGAGCAGCTCGTCGTCGTCACAGGCCAGCAGGGCCTCCGTGGCCACCACCGCGCTGGTCAGATACGGCACCGGCGCGACCGCGCGGCCCAGCTCCTCCAGCACGACGGCGGCTTCCCGGTGCGTGGCGCCCTGACCGCCCCGCTCCTCGGGAACCAGGAGGCCGGCCAGGCCCATGCCGTCGGCGAGCGCCTTCCAGAGGGAGAGGTCGTGCGGGGCGTCCGACTCGGCGCGGGCGATCACGCCCGTCGCGTCGCAGTGGTCCGTGAGCAGGTCTCGGACGGCGGCGCGCAGCGCCTCTTCCTCCTCCGAGTACAGCAGGTCGGGCTCGGTGCTCATCGGGCGAGGTCCTTCCAGGCGACGTCCTTGTCGGTGCGCGGCTCGGCGGGCAGGCCCAGGACGCGCTCGGCGACGATGTTCAGCAGGACCTCGGTGGTCCCGCCCTCGATGCTGTTGCCCTTGGAGCGGAGGTAGCGGTAGCCGGCGTCACGGCCGGTGAAGTCGACCAGCTCCGGGCGGCGCATGGTCCACTCGTCGTACAACAGCCCCTCCTCCCCGCGGAGTTCGACTTCCAGGCCGCTGATCTCCTGGTTGAGGCGGGCGAAGGCGAGCTTCATACCGGAGCCCTCGGGGCCGGGCTGGCTGGCCACGAGCTGCTGGCGCAGGCGTTCGGCGGTGAGGCGGGAGACCTCTGCCTCGACCCAGAGCTTCAGCAGGCGCTGGTGCAGGTCGTGGGTGCGCAGCTCGGGGCGTTCCCGCCAGGTCTTGGAGACCGGGCCGATCATGCCGCCCTCGCGGGGCAGCCGCATGCCGCCGATGGCGACGCGTTCGTTGTTCAGCGTGGTCTGCGCGACCCGCCAGCCGTCGCCGACCTCGCCGAGGCGGCGGGCGTCGGGGATGCGGACGTCGGTGAGGAAGACCTCGTTGAACTCGGCCTCGCCGGTGATCTGGCGCAGCGGTCGCACCTCGACGCCGGGGTCGGTCATGTCGCAGAGGAAGTAGGTGATGCCCGCGTGCTTGGGCACGTCCGGGTCGGTGCGCGCGATGAGGATGGCCCAGCGGGCGATGTGGGCGTTGGACGTCCACACCTTCTGCCCGTTGACCACCCAGTCGTCGCCTTCACGAACGGCGCGGGTCCTCAGCGCGGCCAGGTCGGATCCGGCGCCCGGCTCACTGAAGAGCTGGCACCAGACCTCCTCCCCCGTCCACAGGGGCCTGAGGAACCGCTGCTTCTGCTCCTCGGTGCCGTAGCGCAGGATCGTCGGCGCGGCCATGCCGAGGCCGATGCCGATGCGCCGGGGGTCGTTGTCGGGGGCGCCCGCGGCCTCCAGCTCGGCGTCGACGACGGCCTGGAGGGAGCGCGGGGCGCCGAGGCCGCCGAGGCCCTCCGGGTAGTGCACCCAGGCCAGCCCGGCGTCGAAGCGGGCCCTGAGGAATTCCAGGCGGTCGGTGGTGGCCGGCGGGTGCGCGGCCAGCAACTCCGCAGTACGGCTCTTGAGTTCAGCTGCGTCTGTCATGCGGAGGCTCCGTTCTCCAGGGCGGGCACCACGGCGACGCGGCCGGTGGTCACGCCGTCGGCGACCCGCTGCACGGCGGCCGCGGCCCCGCTCAGCGGCACGCGCTCGCTCACCAGCGGCTTGATGGCGCCCCGGGCGGCCAGCTCGGTGAGCTGCTCGTGGCAGTGCTGGACCAGCTTGGGGTTCTTCGTGTTGTACAGGCCCCAGTGCAGGCCGAGGATCGAGTAGTTCTTCACCAGGGCGTGGTTCAGCCCCGGGCTGGGGATGCTGCCGCTGGCGAAGCCCACGATCACGATCCGGCCCTCGAAGGCGACGACCTTGGCGGACTGAGTGTAGGCCTCGCCGCCGACCGGGTCGTAGATCACGTCGGCGCCCCGGCCACCGGTGGCCTGCTTCACCGCCGCGACGACGTCCTCGGCACGCCGGTCGATCACGACGTCGCAGCCCAGCGTCCGGGCGACGGCGGCCTTGTCGGCGCCGCCCACCACGCCGATGACGGTGGCCCCGGCCGCCTTGCCGAGCTGCACGGCCGCGCTGCCGACCCCTCCCGCGGCAGCGTGGACCAGCAGCGTCTCGCCGGCCTCCAGACCGGCCCGGCGGTGCAGGCCGAACCAGCCGGTCTGGTAGCCGATGTGCAGTGCCGCGGCCTCCGCGTCGTCCAGCGACTCGGGCGCGGGCAGCAGGGCGGCGGCGTCGGCGACGGCGTACTCGGCGAAACCGCCGTACGGCAGCGCCGGGTTGGCGAGCACCCGCCGCCCGTCCTCCGTCTCTCCGCAGATCTCCACGCCCGGCGTGAAGGGCAGCGGCGGCCGGACCTGGTACTGGCCCCGGGCCATGAGTACGTCCGGGAAGTTGATGTTGGCGGCACGCACCTTCAGCAGGACCTGGCCGTCACCGGGGGTGGGCCGCTCCACTTCCTCGAGCCGCATCACCTCACTCGGCTCGCCGTTCTCGTGCACTTGCCATGCCTGCATGCGGGGCCTCCACGGGACTGCTTCGTCTGACCGGGGTCGACTGCATACTAAGCGGTCGCTTGCCTATGAGGGAACAGTCGGGTGCGTCACGTCCGCGCGGGCTTGGCGCGTACGTGCATCCGCTCCCCCTGCGGCCCGAACAGACTGAGGAACTCCACCGGCCCCTCCCCCGTCGACCCGAACCAGTGCGGAACGCGGGTGTCGAACTCGGCGGCCTCCCCGGCCGTGAGCACGACGTCATGCTCCCCGAGCACCAGCCGCAGCCGCCCGGCCAGCACGTACAGCCACTCGTAGCCCTCGTGGGAGCGCGGGTCCGGTTCGAGCCTGCGCTGCGGCTCCAGCACCTTGAAGGCCTGGAGCCCGCCGGGCTGGCGGGTCAGCGGCCAGTGGGTGCGCCCGCCCCGCACGATCGGCTTGGACCGTACCCGCGGGTCGACGACGGGCGGCGCGCCGACCAGCTCGTCCAGCGGCACCTGATGGGCCTGCGCGATCGGCAGCAGCAGTTCGAGGCTGGGTCTGCGCAGGCCGGACTCCAGCCGGGACAGGGTGCTGACGGAGATCCCCGTCGCTTCCGACAGCGCCGCCAGGGTCACCTCCCGGTCCTTGCGGATGCGGCGGAGCCGGGGGCCCACTTCGGCCAGTACGTCGTCGGTGCTCATGTCTTTTATTGCAGGATCGGCAAGGACGTTTGTCAATCCCGCAGGGCTTGGGCGACTGTCTCACCATGACCGAGAACACCGAGAACACCTATGAAGTCGTCATCGTCGGAGGCGGGGCGGCCGGCCTGTCCGCCGCGCTGGTGCTCGGCCGGGCCCGGCGCCGCACGCTGGTGGTCGACGCGGGCGAGCCGCGCAACGCGCCCGCCGCGCACATGCAGGGCTATCTGTCACGGGACGGCATGCCGCCCGCCGAGTTCCTGGCCGTGGGCCGCGCGGAGATCGCGCGGTACGGCGTCGAACTGGTCCGGGACCGGGCGGTGGACGCCGCCGCGGGAACCGGCTTCACCGTGCGGCTGGAGAGCGGGCGCACCGCGCACGCCCGGCAGCTGGTCGTCGCCACCGGCCTGAAGGACGAGCTGCCGCCGGTCGCGGGCCTCGCCGAGCGCTTCGGCCGGGATGTGCTGCACTGCCCGTACTGCCACGGCTGGGAGGTGCGCGACCGGGCCTTCGGCGTGCTCGCCACCACGCCGATGAGCGCCCACCAGGCCCTGATGGTCAGCCAGTGGTCCAAGGACGTGACCCTCTTCCTGCACACCGTCACCGAGACGGGGTTGACGGACGACGATCTGCGCCGGCTGGCGGTGGCCGGCGTCCGGGTGGTCCCCGGCGAGGTGGCCGAGCTCGCCGTCGCCGACGACCGGCTCACCGGGGTCCGGCTCGCGGACGGTCGGTGTACGAACGCGAGGTGCTGTTCGTGGCGCCGCGTGCCGTGCCGCGGACCGGCCTGCTCTCCCGGCTGGGCGCGGAGATGAGGGAAACACCCTTCGGTACGTACCCGGTGATCGACGAACGCGGCCTGACGACCGTGCCCGGGCTGTGGGCGGCGGGCAACGCGAGCGGCTTCGCGGAGCAGGTGGTCAATGCGGCCAGCCGCGGCTACCGGGCGGGCGCGGCGGTCAACGCGGAGCTGCTGTTCGCCGATCTCGACGCGGCCGTGGGGGTGTAGCCGCGGCGGCCCCGTTGCACCATGGCTGCATGCTGCTGACCCGGCTCGCCCACGTGTCCCGGGAGGTCGCCGCGACGTCGGCGCGGTCCCGGAAGACCGCCCTGCTCGCGGAGCTGTTCCGGGAGGCGGAGGCGGACGACGTGCCGATCGTCATCCCGTACCTGGCGGGACGGCTGCCGCAGGGGCGGCTCGGGGTGGGCTGGAAGGTGCTGTCCCGCCGCGTGCCGCCCGCCGCCGAGCCGTCCCTCACCGTGCGCGAGGTCGACGCCCGGCTCTCCGAGCTCGGCAAGGTCTCCGGGCCCGGATCCCAGGCGGAACGGGCCCGGCTGGTCGGCGAGCTGATGGGCGCGGCCACCGAGGACGAGCAGCGCTTCCTGCTCGGGCTGATCACCGGCGAGGTGCGGCAGGGTGCGCTGGACGCCGTCGCGGTGGAGGGACTGGCCGGGGCGACCGGCGCGGACGCGGCGGACGTACGGCGGGCGGTGATGCTCGCCGGTTCGCTGCAGACGGTCGCCGAGGCGCTGCTCGCCGAGGGGCCGGCGGCGCTGGACCGCTTCCGGCTCACCGTCGGCCGCCCCGTGCTGCCGATGCTCGCGCACAGCGCCTCCTCGGTCGCCGAGGCGGTCGAGAAGCTGGGCGCGTGCGCGGTGGAGGAGAAGCTGGACGGCATCCGCGTGCAGGTCCACCGGGACGGGTCCACGGTACGGGTCGTCACCCGGACCCTCGACGACATCACCGACCGGCTGCCCGAAGTGACATCCACCGCGCTGGAGTTGGCGGGCGAGCGGTTCATCCTGGACGGCGAGGTGATCTCCTTCGACGCGGCCGGGCGGCCCCGCTCCTTCCAGGAGACGGCGGGCCGGGTCGGCTCCCGGACGGACGTGGCGAAGGCGGCGCAGGAGGTACCCGTCTCCCCCGTCTTCTTCGACGCGCTGGTGGTCGACGGCCGCGACCTGCTCGACCTGCCGTTCGCCGAGCGGCACGCGGAGCTGGCCCGGCTGGTGCCCGAGCCGATGCGGGTGCGGCGGACGCTGGTGTCCGGGCCGGAGGACGTCACCGAGGCGGAACGGTTCCTCGCCGACACCCTCGCCCGTGGCCACGAGGGCGTGGTCGTGAAGGCCCTCGACGCCCCGTACAGCGCGGGCCGGCGCGGCGCGTCCTGGCTGAAGGTCAAGCCCGTGCACACCCTCGACCTGGTGGTCCTGGCCGCCGAGTGGGGCCACGGCCGCCGCACCGGCAAGCTGTCCAACCTCCACCTCGGCGCCCGCGCCGCCGACGGCGGCTTCGCCATGCTCGGCAAGACCTTCAAGGGCATGACCGACGCGATGCTCACCTGGCAGACCGAGCGGCTGCGGGAACTGGCCGTCGAGGAACACGGCTGGGGGGTGACCGTGCGCCCCGAACTCGTCGTGGAGATCGCCTACGACGGCCTGCAGCGCTCCACCCGCTACCCGGCCGGCGTGACCCTCCGCTTCGCCCGGGTCGTCCGCTACCGTGACGACAAGCGTCCTCAGGACGCGGACACCGTCGAGACGCTGCTGGCCGCCCATCCGGAGGTGAGGCCGTGAGCCCGACCGCGCCGAAGCGCAGCGCCGGACTGCTGTTGTTCCGGCACACGGACGACGGCCTCGAGGTGTTGCTCGGGCATATGGGCGGGCCCTACTTCCTCAGGAAGGACGCCGGCGCCTGGACCGTCCCCAAGGGCGAGTACGACCCCGGTGAGCCCGCCTGGGAGGCGGCCCGCCGGGAGTTCCAGGAGGAGCTGGGCCTGCCGCCGCCCGACGGGAAGGCCGTGGCACTGGGCGAGGTCCGGCAGACGAACGGCAAGATCGTCACGGCCTGGGCGGTCGAGGCCGACCTGGACCCGCGGGCGATCGACCCGGGCACCTTCACGATGGAGTGGCCTCCCAGGTCGGGCCGCGTCCAGGAGTTCCCCGAGCTGGACCGTGTGGAGTGGTTCGGCCTGGACCGGGGCCGCGAGGTGATCGTCACGGCGCAGGCCGCGTTTCTGGACCGGCTGGCGGAGCACTCGGCCGAGTAGCCGCTCCGCGTTGCGGTGCCCACCGCCGCGCGGGAAGGTCGTAACACAGCCCTGCTCCGAGGGAGGTCAGCCATGCCCATCGCGACGGTGAACCCGGCGAACGGCGAGACGCTCAAGACGTACGAGGCCCTGGGCGAGGAGGAAGTGGAGCGCCGGCTCCAGCTCGCCGAGGCCACCTTCCGCACGTACCGGACGACGACCTTCGCGGAGCGCGCCCGGCTGCTGACCAAGGCCGCCGATCTCCTCGACGAGGACCAGCAGGAGATCGCCCGCGTCATGACCACCGAGATGGGCAAGCCGGTCAAACAGGCCCGCGCCGAGGCCGCGAAGTGTGCCAGGGCGATGCGCTGGTACGCCGAGCACGCCGAGGGGCTGCTCGCCGACGAGGAGCCGGCGGAGCACGACGTGAAGGACTCCGGTGCCTCCCGGGTCCGGGTGCGCTACCGGCCGCTCGGCCCGGTGCTCGCCGTGATGCCCTGGAACTTCCCGCTGTGGCAGGTGATCCGCTTCGCGGCGCCGGCGCTGATGGCGGGCAACGTGGGCCTGCTCAAGCACGCCTCCAACGTCCCGCAGACCGCCCTGTACCTGGAGGACCTCTTCCACCGGGCGGGCTTCAGCGAGGGCTGCTTCCAGACCCTGCTGATCGGCTCCGCGGCGGTCGACGACATCCTGCGCGACGAGCGGGTGAAGGCGGCCACGCTCACCGGCAGCGAGCCCGCGGGCCGGGCGGTCGCCGCCACCTCCGGCGAGATGATCAAGAAGACGGTGCTGGAGCTGGGCGGCAGCGACCCGTTCGTCGTCATGCCGTCGGCCGACGTCGACCGGGCCGCCGAGGTCGCGGTGACCGCGCGGGTGCAGAACAACGGGCAGTCGTGCATCGCCGCGAAGCGGTTCATCGTGCACACCGACGTGTACGACCGCTTCGCCGAACGGTTCGTCGCGGGCATGAAGGCGCTGAAGACCGGCGATCCGCTGGAGGAGGACACGGAGATCGGGCCGCTCTCCAGCGAGCAGGGCCGGGCCGACCTGGAGGAACTGGTCGACGACGCCCGGCGCGGCGGGGCCGGCGTGCTGTGCGGCGGCGAACGGCCGGAGGGGCCCGGCTGGTACTACCCGCCGACCGTCCTCGCCGGCATCACCCGCGAGATGCGCATCCACCGCGAGGAGGCCTTCGGGCCGGTGGCGACCCTGTACCGGGCCGAGGACCTGGACGAAGCGGTGCTCATCGCCAACGACTCGCCGTTCGGGCTGAGTTCGAACGTGTGGACGCGTGACGAGGCCGAGGTGGACCGGTTCGTACGGGATCTGGAGGCCGGTGCGGTGTACGTCAACGGCATGACGGCGTCCCATCCGGCGTTTCCGTTCGGCGGTGTGAAGCGGTCCGGGTACGGGCGTGAGCTGTCCGGGCACGGAATCCGGGAGTTCTGCAACATCACGACCGTTTGGCAGGGTGCGTGACGGTTCCACGACTACCATCCCGTCTGTGAACCGCGAAGTGACTCTGCCTCTGATCGTCGACGACCGCGGTACCTTGCAGGTGTCTGCGGCCGAAGTGAGCAAGCTGCTCCGCACGGTGGGCGGGAGGTGGCTGCGTCTCGTCGAGGCGGGGCAGGAGGGGCTCGACGAGGACACCGTGGCCGCGTTGACGATCGAGCTCGCGAAGCTGGCCGACCGGATTGATGTGGCGTGCATCGCGCACAGCAGCGGGGGCGCGCCGTAGCGGCGTCCGGACACGGGGTCACCGGTCTGGAGTAACCCGACGCGAGATCGTCGCCCTCCCGGGTGATCGTGGATGAACCACCTCCTGAGGTGAACCACCTTCTGACCGGCGGGCTCCTGCCTGCCGGACGGCGAAAGCAGGCACGGTTCATGGCGACTTTGTGCAGACCCTCGGTGTCGGTTCCGGAACACGTGATCACGATGGAGGAGACGCTGGAGCTGGCGCGCTCCCGCCACGCGGACCACCCGCAACTGCCGCTGGCGCTCCGCCTGATCGAGAACACGGGCGTACGGACCCGGCACATCGTGCAGCCGATCGAGGACACCCTGAAGCACCCGGGCTTCGAGGAGCGCAACAAGCTCTACGAGGCCGAGGCCAAGGCCCGGGTCCCCGCGGTGATCCAGCGCGCGCTCGACGACGCGGAGCTGCTCACCACCGACATCGACGTGATCGTCTTCGTCTCGTGCACGGGCTTCATGATGCCCTCGCTCACGGCGTGGCTGATCAACGAGATGGACTTCGACAGCACCACCCGGCAGATACCCATCGCCCAGCTGGGCTGCGCGGCCGGCGGAGCGGCGATCAACCGGGCCCACGACTTCTGCACGGCCTACCCCCGGGCCAACGCGCTGATCGTGGCATGCGAGTTCTGCTCGCTGTGCTACCAGCCCACCGACATCGAGGTCGGCTCGCTGCTCTCCAACGGCCTGTTCGGCGACGGCATCGCCGCCGCCGTGGTCCGCGGCAGGGGCGGCACCGGCGTGGAACTCGAGCGCAACGGCTCGTACCTGATCCCCAAGACCGAAGAGTGGATCATGTACGACGTCCGGGCCACCGGCTTCCACTTCCTGCTGGACAAGCGGGTCCCGGCGACGATGGAGCCGCTCGCCCCGGCGCTGCAGAACCTGGCCGGCACGCACGGCTGGGACGCGTCCGACCTGGACTTCTACATCGTCCACGCCGGCGGTCCCCGAATACTCGACGACCTCAGCAAGTTCCTGCAGGTCGACCCGCACGCGTTCCGTTTCAGCCGGGCCACGCTCACCGAGTACGGCAACATCGCCAGCGCCGTCGTGCTGGACGCGCTGCGCCGGATGTTCGACGAGGGCGGCGCCGAGCACCGGGCGCGCGGGCTGCTGGCCGGATTCGGTCCCGGCATCACCGCGGAGATGACGCTGGGTCGCTGGCGCGGCGAGAACGAAGAGACGGCATGACCGAGGACACGCTGACCGAGACGCTCGCCGAGCCCTCGCACCCGATCCGGCCCTGGCCGGCGCTCGACCCGGCCGGGGTGGAGTTCGACCCGGTGCTGACCGAGCTGATGCGCGAGGGACCGGTGAGCCGCATCCGGCTGCCCGAGAAGGGGGCGTTGACCCGGGGCCCCGAGACCCTTCCGGTGACCTGGAGGTGAGCGATCGATGACGGCGACCGAGGGGCTGCTCGTGCCACCGGGCCACGGCCGGGTCGTGCAGACGCCGGCCCAGCGCGTGACCTTCAAGGTGACCGGCATGCACTCGCGGATGGCCTCCACCTTCGAGGTGGAGGTCCCGCCGGGCTTCGACGTGGGCGCCCATGTGCACACACGCAGCGAGGAGCTGTTCTACGTGCTCGAGGGCGAGCTGGACGTCCTTGCCTTCGAGCCGCGCATCCGTACCCCCGACAACTGGCGGAAGTGGGAGTCGAGTTCGGGCAGCCGGGTGGTCCGGGCGACCCCGGGCACGGTCATCGTCGTACCCCCCGGCTGCCCACACGCCTTCGCCAACCCCACGGACGCCCCGGCGAAGATGTTCTTCCAGGCGTCTCCGCCGCCCGATCACGAGCTCTATTTCGAGGAGCTGCTGGAGATCCTGGGGAACGGGGGGCCGCCCGACCAGCAGGCCATCGAGGAACTGAGGGCCAAGTACGACATCGAGCAGCTGACGCCGTTGAGGCACCGGTGAGCCCTTGCGGCGCTACCGGATCGGCATGCCCGACAACGTGCGCGCGATCACCAGGCGCTGGATCTCGCTCGTACCCTCGAAGATCGTGTAGATGGCCGCGTCCCGGTGCATGCGCTCCACGGGGTACTCACGGGTGTACCCGTTGCCGCCCAGGATCTGGATCGCCTGCGCGGTGACCTTCTTGGCGGTCTCGCTGGCGAACAGCTTGGACATCGAGCCCTCGGCCGCGGTGAACGGCTTGCCGTTGACCGCCATCCAGGACGCGCGCCAGACCAGCAGACGGGCGGCGTCGATCTGCGTCCGCATGTCCGCGAGCCGGAAGGCCACACCCTGGTTGTCGATGATCGGCCGGCCGAACTGTTCACGGGTCTTGGCGTAGTCGAGGGCAACCTCGTAGGCGGCCCGGGCAGTACCCACCGCCATGGCTCCGACCGCGGGGCGGCTCGCCTCGAACGTGGCCATCGCCGCGTTCTTCACCCGCTCCCCGCCCGCCTTGGCCCTCTCCCGGGCCCGGGCCAGGCGCTCGTCCAGCTTCTCCTTGCCGCCGAGGAGGCAGGAGCCGGGGACGCGCACGTTGTCCAGGATGACCTCGGCGGTGTGCGAGGCGCGGATGCCGTGCTTCTTGAACTTCTGGCCCTGCGCGAGGCCCGGCGTGCCCGGCGGGACGATGAAGGAGGCGTGGCCCTTGGAGCCCAGCTCCGGGTCGACCACGGCGACGACGACGTGGACGTTGGCGATGCCGCCGTTGGTCGCCCAGGTCTTCGTGCCGTTGATCACCCACTCGTCCTTCGCCTCGTCGTAGACCGCACGGGTGCGCATCGAGGCCACGTCGGAACCGGCGTCGGGCTCGGACGAGCAGAAGGCGGCCACCTTGACGTCGTCCGCGTCGCCGTACATCTGGGGTATCCAGGTGCCGATCTGCTCCTCGGTTCCGTTGGCGAGAACGCCCACGGCGGCGAGACCGGTGCCCACAATGGACAGGGCGATGCCCGCGTCGCCCCAGAACAGCTCCTCCATGGCCATCGGGATGCCGAGGCCGGTGGGGTCGAAGTACTGCTGCGCGTAGAAATCGAGGGAGTAGATGCCGACCTTGGCGGCCTCCTGGATGACCGGCCAGGGAGTCTCCTCACGCTCGTCCCATTCGGCGGCCGCGGGCCGGATGACGTCGGCGGCGAAGCCGTGCAGCCAGTCCCGGACCTCCTTCTGTTCGTCGTTGAGCTCCATGGTGAACTCGGCCATGTCCCCTCCAGCGGCGGCACGTGCTGTTACCTGCGGTAACAGGAGTCTGTTACTCGCCGGTAGGAAAAGTCAACTCCCGGCCGCTTCTCGGCATCCCGTTCGATGTCAGGGCCGCGGTCAGTGTTAGTTTGCGCAGGCGTCACCGAATCAGCACGGGCGGGGAGAGAACACATGGACACCACGCAGCGGACCGATCAGCAGCGATCCGCCGACCGCCGACGGCGCGAGCTGCTGGAGGCCGCCGACCGGGTGGTGCTCCGCGACGGCCCGCAGGCCTCGATGAACGCCATCGCGGCGGAGGCGGGTATCACCAAGCCGATCCTGTACCGCCACTTCGGCGACAAGGGGGGTCTTTACGCCGCCTTGGCCAAGCGGCACACCGACGCCCTGCTCGATTCCCTGCGGGCCGCGCTGGACGCCCCGGCGGAGCGGCGGGAGCGGGTCGAGTCCACGTTGGACACCTACCTTGCGGCCATTGAGGCTCGGCCTCAGGTCTATCGGTTCCTGATGCACCCCGCGGAGGGCGGTCAGGGGGGTGACCAGGGGTTCGACGTCGGCAAGCATTCGGCTCCGCTGCTTCGGCGGATGGGTGAGGAACTGGCCCAGGTCATCGAGGAGCGGCTGGATCTCGGGCCGGGCAGTCAGCAACTGGCCCGGGTGTGGGGGCATGGGATCGTCGGCATGATGCATGCCGCCGGTGACTGGTGGCTCGGGGAACGGCCCTGCTCGCGCGCGGAATTGGTTCGCAGCCTGGCCGACCTGCTGTGGGGCCGCTTGGCGGCGGCAGGCGACAGGATCGGCGGCCCGGGGTTCTGATCACGGCCCCCACGGCGCTCGCGCGGCCTGCCGCAGCACCCTCCGCCTACGCCACCCCGTGAGGTGATCCACGTAAACGCGGCCCCCGAGATGGTCGCACTCGTGCTGCAAGCACCGAGCGAACCATCCCGTGCCATGGACGGTGACCGGCTCCCCCGTCACCGTGAAACCCTCGACCACCGCGTGGTCGTACCGTTCTGTCCCCGCCTCCAGCCCCGGCAGGGACAGGCAGCCCTCGGGACCGCGGACGACCACACCGTCCGCCTCGACCAGCCGGGGGTTCACCACATGGCCGAGGTGACGCACGTCCTCGTCGTCGGGGCAGTCGTAGACGAACACCCGCACCGGCTCGCCGATCTGGTTCGCGGCCAGGCCCACGCCCTGCGCCGCGTACATCGTCGCGAACAAGTCCTCCACGAGCCGGACGAGTCCGGGGCCGAAGTCGGTGACCTCCTCGCAGGGGGCGTGCAGCACCGGGTCGCCGAGCAGGGTGAGAGGCCGGACCCGCCCGCGGGCGCCCGGAATGGAACCGTGTCGCATGGCCGCAAGGGTACGGTTCCTTCGGCCCACGCCCGCCGCGCAGGCGTGGGCCGCTGTTCGGGCAGGTGAGTGAAGCTCGATAGGCTTCAGGTCCACACCACGTTGCCGGATGGCTCAGGCGCGGCGCGTACGCAAGGAGGATCGAGAACTGATGGCAGGCAACTCGGACCCGCTCACGCCGCGGGCCAAGCTGGCCGTGACCGCGGGCAAGGCGGTCGCGGCGGCGTCGCGCGCCGCGGGGCGCGGCAGCGGATCGGTGATCGGCGGCCGGGTGGCACTGAAACTCGACCCCGACCTCCTCGCCCGGCTCGCCCAGAACCTGGACGTCGTCCTGGTGTCGGCGACCAACGGCAAGACCACCACCACCCGGCTCATCGCCGAGGCCCTGCGGGCCGCCGGCCCGGTCGTGTCCAACGCGCTGGGCGCCAACATGCCGGCCGGCATCACGTCGGCGCTGGCGGGCGGCTCGGACGCCAAGTTCGGCGTGATCGAGGTCGACGAGAAGTACCTGGCCGGTGTGGCCCGGGACACCGACCCCAAGTGCATCGCCCTGCTCAACCTCTCCCGCGACCAGCTCGACCGCGCCGCCGAGACCCGGATGCTGGCGGAGAACTGGCGTGAGGGCCTGGCCGGGACGAAGGCCGTCATCGTCGCCAACTGCGACGACCCGCTGGTGGTGTGGGCCGCGTCCTCCTCCCCCAATGTGATCTGGGTCGCCGCCGGGCAGATGTGGAAGGACGACGCCTGGTCCTGCCCCTCCTGCGGCGGTGTGATGCAGCGGCCGGGCGACGACTGGTTCTGCGGCGAGTGCGGCTTCCGCCGTCCGAGGCCGAGCTGGGCGCTGTCCGGGGACCACGTGCTCGACCCGCACGGCTCCGCCTGGCCGATCCACCTGCAGCTGCCGGGCCGCGCCAACAAGGCCAACGCCACCTCCTCCGCGGCCGTCGCCGCCGTCTTCGGCGTGCCGCCGCAGGTCGCGCTGGAGCGGATGTACCAGGTGCAGGCGGTCGCGGGACGGTACGACGTCGTGCAGTTCCAGGGCCGTGACCTGCGTCTGCTGCTGGCGAAGAACCCGGCCGGCTGGCTGGAGACGTTCTCCCTGATCGACCCGCCGCCCGCCCCGGTGATCCTCTCCGTGAACGCCCGCGGCGCCGACGGCACCGACACCTCCTGGCTGTGGGACGTCGACTACACGCGGCTGACCGGCCACCCGATCTTCGTCATCGGCGACCGGAAGCTGGACCTCGCGGTCCGCCTGGAGGTCGCCAACCAGCACTTCCAGGTCTGCGAGAACCTGGACCAGGCCGTGCAGACGTGCCCGCCGGGCCGGGTCGAGGTCATCGCGAACTACACCGCGTTCCAGGACCTGCGCCGCCGCGTCGGCAACTGACCACGAAGGACGATCACTTGATGAGCGACAACCAACTGCGGCTGGTGTGGATCTACCCCGACCTGCTGAGCACCTACGGCGACCAGGGCAACGCGCTCGTCGTCGAGCGGCGGGCCCGGCAGCGCGGCCTGGACGTGGCGCGGCTCGACGTGCGCAGCGACCAGCCGATCCCCACCTCCGGCGACATCTACCTGATCGGCGGCGGTGAGGACCGGCCGCAGCGGCTCGCGGCCGAGCGGCTGCGCCGCGACGGGCACCTGTACCAGGCGGTGCAGAACGGCGCGATCGTCTTCGCGGTGTGCGCCGGCTACCAGATCCTCGGCCACGAGTTCGTCAACGACCTCGGCCAGCGCGAGCCCGGCCTGGGCCTGCTCGACGTGACCACGACGCGTGGCGAGGGCGAGCGGTGCGTCGGCGACGTCCTCGCCGACATCGACCCGCGCCTGGGCCTGCCCCAGCTGACCGGCTTCGAGAACCACCAGGGCGTCACCCACCTCGGCCCCACCGCCCGCCCCTTCGCCCAGGTCCGCCTGGGCAAGGGCAACGGTACGGGTGACGGCACCGAGGGCGCGTACAACGACACCGTCTTCGGTACGTACATGCACGGGCCCGTCCTCGCCCGCAACCCGCAGATCGCCGACCTGCTGCTGAAGCTGGCGCTGGACGTCAACGCGCTGCCGCCGGTCGACGACCGGTGGTACGAGGCGCTGCGCAACGAGCGCATCGCGTCCGCGCAGCAGCCCGCCTGAACCGGCCGGTCCAGAGGTATTCAAGTCGCCTTCAGGCTCCCTCCGGCAGGGTTGTCCGTGGGCCCGCCTGACACTGCGTCCGCTCACATGTGCGGGCGCGTCCAGCAGGCGGACGCCCGCTACGGAGCCACCCCCTCACGCCGGTAGGGTGGCCGGGATCCAGCCGGACAGCGTGGTCCGGTTTCCCGGCCCACGTTGAGAAGGTTATTCGGGCTATGCGCATTGGTGTCCTCACGTCCGGCGGCGACTGCCCCGGCCTGAACGCCGTCATCCGGTCCGTCGTGCACCGTGCCGTCGCCGACCACGGCGACGAGGTCATCGGGTTCCGGGACGGCTGGAAAGGCCTCCTGGAGTGCGACTATCTGAAGCTCGACCTCGACGCCGTGGGCGGCATCCTGGCGCGCGGCGGTACCATCCTCGGCTCCTCCCGGGTCCGCCCGGAGCACCTCAGGGACGGTGTGACGCGAGCCAGGGGCCATGTCGAGGAGCTCGGCCTGGACGCGATCATCCCGATCGGCGGTGAGGGCACGCTGAAGGCGGCCCGCCTGCTGTCGGACAACGGTCTGCCCATCGTGGGCGTGCCGAAGACGATCGACAACGACATCGCGGTCACGGACGTCACCTTCGGCTTCGACACGGCCGTCGGTGTCGCCACCGAGGCCCTGGACCGGCTGAAGACCACCGCCGAGTCCCACCAGCGCGTGCTGATCGTGGAGGTCATGGGCCGCCACACCGGCTGGATCGCCCTGCACTCCGGCATGGCGGCGGGCGCCCACGCCATCGTCGTACCGGAACGCCCCTTCGACATCGAGGAGCTGGCCCGGAAGGTCGGCGAGCGCTTCGAGGCGGGCAAGCGGTTCGCCATCGTGGTGGCGGCCGAGGGCGCCAAGCCGAAGGCCGGCTCCATGGAGTTCGACGAGGGCGGCAAGGACATCTACGGCCACGAGCGGTTCGCCGGGATCGCCCGGCAGCTCTCCGTCGAGCTGGAGGAGCGGCTCGGCAAGGAGGCGCGGCCGGTGATCCTCGGGCACGTGCAGCGTGGTGGCACGCCGACCGCGTACGACCGCGTCCTGGCGACCCGCTTCGGCTGGCACGCGGTGGAGGCCGCGCACCGCGGGGAGTTCGGCAAGATGACCGCGCTGCGCGGCACGGACATCGTGATGGTGCCGCTGGCGGAGGCGGTGGAGACGCTCAAGACCGTGCCGCAGGAGCGGTACGAGGAAGCGGAGTGCGTCCTGTAGGCCACCTGTGCGTGAACACCGCCCCCGGTCACACCCGTGACCGGGGGCGGTCCTACTCTGGGGTGCGGACAGACAGCTGTGGACAGACAGCGCACAACCCCCACGAATCAGGAGCCGGCGGATGCATCACAGCGGGCACGGCATGATCATGGATCTGCCGCCGTTCACGCTGGGGCGGGGTCTTCAGTGGTCGGCGGACCCGTTCTTCCTCGTCGCCTGCCTGGTGGGGCTCGGGCTGTACGGCTGGGGTGTGGTGCGGCTGCGGCGGCGCGGTGACGCGTGGCCGGTGGGCCGGACGGTCTCGTACGCCGTCGGTGTGCTGACCATCGGGCTGGTGATGTGCACCGGGCTGAACGACTACGGCATGGTCATGTTCAGCGTGCACATGGTGCAGCACATGGTGATCAGCATGCTGTCGCCGATCCTGGTCCTCCTCGGCGCCCCGGTCACCCTCGCGCTGCGCGCGCTGCCGACCGCGGGCCAGGGGCGCAAGGGTCCGCGCGAGCTGCTGCTGGCGCTGCTGCACAGCCGGTACATGCGGGTCGTCACGCATCCGGCGTTCACGATCCCGCTGTTCATCGCGAGTCTGTACGCGCTGTACTTCACGCCGGTCTTCGACCTCCTGATGGGGTCGAAGACGGGGCACGTCGCGATGATGGTGCACTTCCTCGCGGTGGGCGTGGTGTTCTTCTGGCCGATCATCGGCGTGGACCCGGGGCCGTACCGGCCGGGGCACCTGATGCGGATGCTGGAGCTGTTCGCGGGCATGCCGTTCCACGCGTTCTTCGGGATCGCGCTGATGATGGCCTCCACGCCGATGGTGGAGACGTTCAGGAATCCGCCCGCCTCGCTCGGCATCGACGCGCTCTCCGACCAGAACGCGGCCGGCGGCATCGCCTGGGCGTTCAGCGAGATCCCGTCCGTGCTGGTGCTGATCGCGCTGCTGTTCCAGTGGTACGGCTCGGAGCAGCGGCAGGCCAAGCGCAAGGACCGGGCCGCGGACCGGGACGGGGACCAGGAGCTGGAGGCGTACAACGCGTACCTGGCCTCACTGAACGCACGGGAGGGCTGAGAAAGCCGGGAACACGGGGCACCATGGAGGGACGGACCCTGAGGAGGCTGGTGCGATGCCCGGTTCCACGAACGGTTCCACGAAGGCCATGGGGGTGCTCACCGTCGGCGGACTCGTCGTGGTGACGGCCTACACGGTGGCGCTCGGCAGCAACGGCTGGCTGTGGTTCGGCTGGGTCGTCCTCGGACTGCTCACGCTCGCGATGATCGTGACCCAGAGCCCCTGAGCACCCCGGCGGTCACCCGGTCCCGAGCCGTCCCGCCGAGTGCACTCCCGGCTGGTACTTGGGCAGCCTCGCGGTGATCTTCATGCCCGCCCCGACCGCGGTCTCGATGACGAGGCCGTGGTCGTCGCCGTAGACCTGGCGGAGCCGGTCGTCGACGTTGGACAGGCCGATGCCGCCCGAGGGGCCGCCCTCCCCGGCGAGGATGCGGCGCAGCACGGCGGGGTCCATGCCGACGCCGTCGTCCTCGATGACGACCAGTGCCTCGGCGCCCGCGTCCCGCGCGGTGATCTGGATGTGGCAGGCGTCGGACTTGCCCTCCAGGCCGTGCTTGACGGCGTTCTCGACAAGGGGCTGCAGGCACAGGAAGGGCAGGGTGACCGGCAGCACCTCGGGGGCGATCTGCAGGGTGACGGAGAGGCGGTCGCCGAAGCGGGCCCGCACCAGCGCCAGGTAGTGGTCGATGGCGTGCAGTTCGTCGGCCAGGGTGGTGAAGTCGCCGTGCCTGCGGAACGAGTAGCGGGTGAAGTCGGCGAACTCCAGCAGGAGTTCGCGGGCGCGTTCGGGGTCGGTGCGCACGAACGAGGCGATCACCGCGAGCGAGTTGAAGATGAAGTGCGGGGAAATCTGGGCGCGCAGGGCCTTGATCTCGGCCTCGATGAGTCGCGTCCGGGACTGGTCGAGGTCCGCGAGCTCCAGTTGGACGCTCACCCAGCGGGCCACCTCACCGGCGGCCCGGACCAGGACCGCCGACTCGCGCGGCGCGCAGGCGACGAGCGCGCCGTGCACCCGGTCGTCGACGGTGAGGGGCGCGACCACCGCCCAGCGGACCGGGCAGTCGGGGGTGGCGCAGGTCAGCCGGAACGCCTCACCGCGGCCGGTCTCCAGCGGCCCCGCCAGCCGCTCCATGATCTCGGCGCGGTGGTGTCCGCCCACGCCGTCCCAGACCAGGACCTCCTTGAGGTCGGTGAGGCACAGCGCGTCCGTGCCCAGCAGCGTGCGCAGCCCGCGGGCCGACCTGCGGGCGGTCTCCTCGGTCAGCCCGGCCCGCAGCGGGGGCGCCGCCAGGGAGGCGGTGTGCAGCGTCTGGAAGGTCGCGTGCTCCACCGGCGTGCCGAGGCCGGCCAGGGTCTCCGGGCGGGCGGTGCGCCGCCCGAGCCAGAAACCGCCCGCCAGCAGCGGCAGCACGGCGACGCACAGGCCCGCGAGGAAGCCGCTCATGCCTTCACCTCGGCGCGCAGCTCCTCGGGCAGGTGGAAGCGGGCCAGGATCGCCGCTGTGCCGGGAGGCACCCGGGCCGGGGTGGCCAGGGACACCAGGACCATGGTGAGGAAGCCCAGCGGCACCGACCACGGGGCGGGCCAGGCGAGCAGGGCGTGCGGCGAGCCGGTGCCCGGGAAGCCGGCCATGGTCGCGGCGACGGCGAGGAACGCCGAGCCGCCGCCCACCACCATGCCCGCGGCCGCGCCGGGCGGGGTCAGCCGCCGCCACCAGATGCCGAGGACGAGCAGCGGGCAGAAGGAGGACGCCGAGACCGCGAAGGCCAGGCCCACCGCGTCGGCCACCGGCAGCCCGCCCACCAGCGTGCCGGCCGCCAGGGGTACGGCCATGGCCAGCACCGTGCCGAGCCGGAAGTGCCGCACCCCGCGCGAGGGCAGCACGTCCTGGGTGAGCACCCCGGCGACCGCCATGGTCAGCCCGGACGCCGTGGACAGGAACGCGGCGAAGGCTCCGCCCGCGACCAGCGCGCCCAGCAGGTCGCCGCCGACGCCGCCGATGATGCGGCCGGGCAGCAGCAGGACGGCGGCGTCCGCGTCGCCGGTGAGGGTGAGCTCGGGGGCGTACACGCGGCCCAGGGCCCCGTACACGGGCGGCAGCAGGTAGAAGGCGCCGATCAGGGCGAGGACGGCGACCGTGGTGCGGCGGGCGGCGACGCCGTGCGGGCTGGTGTAGAAGCGGACGACGACGTGCGGCAGGCCCATGGTGCCGAGGAAGGTGGCCAGGATCAGTCCGTACGTGGCGTACAGCGGGCGTTCCTCGCGGCTCGCGGCCAGTGAGGTGGACATGCCGCCGTTGCCGCCCCGGCCGGCGACGGGAAGGGGGGCGCCCCGGGCGAAGGTGAGGCGGGTGCCCTGCTCGATGCGGTGGGTACCGGTGGCCAGGCGGAGCCGGGTGTCGTCGTGGGCGCGGCCGTCGACCGTGCCGGTGACGGTGACGGTGAGCGGCTTGTCGAGGCGCAGGTCGACGGTGTCCTCGAGGCGGACGGTGCGCTGCTCGCGGAAGCCGGCCGGTTCCCCGAAGGCGGGCCGCGGGCCGCCGTCGGCCTGCCAGGCGAGGACGAGGAAGAGGGCGGGAACGAGGAGCGCGGTCAGTTTGAGCCAGTACTGGAAGGCCTGGACGAAGGTGATGCTGCGCATGCCGCCCGCGGCGACGGTCGCCACCACGACCGCGGCCACGATGAGCCCGCCGAGTGGGTCGGGGGCACCGGTGAGCACCGCCAACGTCAGCCCTGCGCCCTGGAGTTGGGGCAGCAGGTACAGCCAGCCGACGCCGACCACGAAGGCCCCGGCCAGCCGACGCACGCCCTGCGAGGCGAGCCGGGCCTCGGCGAAGTCCGGCAGCGTGTAGGCGCCGGAGCGGCGCAGCGGGGCGGCGACGAAGAGGAGCAGGACCAGATAGCCGGCCGTGTAGCCCACCGGGTACCAGAGCATGTCCGGGCCCTGCACCAGGACCAGGCCTGCGATGCCGAGGAAGGAGGCGGCGGAGAGGTACTCGCCGCTGATGGCCGCCGCGTTGAGGCGGGGGCCGACGGTGCGCGAGGCGACGTAGAAGTCGGACGTGGTGCGGGAGATGCGCAGGCCGAAGGCGCCGACGAGAACGGTCGCCACGACGACGAGGGCGACGGCGGGCACCGCGTAACCGGAGTTCATCGGTCCTCGTCGTTCATCGGTCCTCCACCAGGCGCACGAAGTCGCGCTCGTTGCGTTCGGCGCGGCGCACGTACCAGCGGCCGAGCAGGATCAGCGGCGCGTACAGGCAGAAGCCGAGCACCGCCCAGGCCAGGCGGCGGGCGTCCGGGGCCGCCGCGAAGACCAGCGGGAGCGGGCCGACGAGCAGGACCAGGACGGAGAAGCCGGTCAGGGCGGCGCGCAGCTGGGTGCGCATCAGGGAGCGGACGTAGGTGTGGCCGAGGGTGGTCAGCTCGTCGATCTCGGTGCGTGGCCGGTAGTAGCCGGAGGCGTGGGGGTACCGCCCGCGCGAGCGAAGCCGAGCGCGGGGGAGGGTGCGGCGGGGCGGTCCGGTGACGGTGACGCGGCGCTCGGTGGGTTCCACTGCGGCCTCCCTAACCGGCGGTCCGGCGCATCAGCAGGTCCCGCAGTTCGCGGGCGTGCCGCCGGCTGACCTGGAGTTCCTCACCGCCGACCAGGACGCTCACGGTGCCCGCGTCCAGACGGAGTTCGCCGATGTGGCGCAGGGCGACGAGGTGACGGCGGTGGATGCGGACGAACCCGCGGGCCCGCCAGCGTTCCTCCAGGGCGGACAGCGGGATGCGGACGAGGTGGCTGCCGCGGCCGGTGTGCAGCCGGGCGTAGTCGCCGTGCGCCTCGACGTGGGTGATGTCGTCGACCGCCAGGAAGCGGGTCACCCCGCCGCGTTCGACGGGTATCCGGTCGGGGTCGGGCTCGTGCACGGGGATCGGCGGCACGGTGCCGCGCAGTTCGGCGGCCCGGCGGACGGCCTCGGCCAGTCGTTCCTTGCGGACGGGCTTGAGCACGTAGTCGACCGCCTTGAGGTCGAAGGCCCGTACGGCGAAGTCCTCGTGGGCGGTGACGAACACGACCAGCGGCGGCCGGGCGAACCCGGTGAGCAACCGGGCCATCTCCAGGCCGTCCAGGCCGGGCATCTGGATGTCGAGGAAGACCACGTCGACGGCGTCGGGCCCGGCCGGCCCGGACTCCAGGGCGCGGGTGATACGGCGCAGCGCCTCGGTGGCGTCCCCGGCGCCCTCGGCGCTGCTGATGCGCGGGTCCGCGTTGAGCAGGTAGAGGAGTTCCTCGAGCGAGGGGCGTTCGTCGTCGACGGCGAGGGCGCGCAGCATGAACGTGGAGTGTAGGAGGAATCCGCATGCCTGGACATCTGCCGGGTGCGGACGTTCCCGCTGGATACAGTGCCGACATGAACAGCAGGACCGTCCCGTTCGACGAGCTCGACCGGAAGATCATCACCGCGCTGATGGCGAACGCCAGGACCAGCTTCGCCGAGATCGGCTCGGCGGTCGGGCTGTCGGCCACCGCGGTCAAACGGCGTGTGGACCGGCTGCGGGACACGGGCGTGATCACGGGGTTCACGGCCACGGTGAAACCGTCGGCGCTGGGCTGGCGCACGGAGGCGTACGTGGAGGTGTACTGCGAGGGCGCGGCCCCGCCGCGGCGGCTCGCGGAGGTGGTGCGCAACCATCCGGAGATCACCGCCGCCATGACCGTGACGGGCGGCGCGGACGCGCTGCTGCACGTGCGGGCGCGGGACGTGGAGCACTTCGAGGAGGTGCTGGAGCGGATCCGTACGGAGCCGTTCATCCGGAAGACGATCAGCGTGATGGTGCTGTCCCACCTCCTCCCGGAGAGCCCGGAGGCGGGTGCCACCCACGCGGCCCCGCAGGAGACCGGAGACCACGCAGCAGACGTGCGCTGATCCGGCACACAACGCAGCATTCCTGCGCACATGCGCAGCTGTCGTTCCTTGTCGAGCGTATCCGTCCCTTCCTACCTTGGTGTCACCCCTCAGTCGACACCGCAGGAAAGCGGAGGAACACCTCTGTGCCCGACAGCCGTGTGCCGCGCCCTCGGCGCTTCCTCGTCTGCGAACCCAGACACTTCGCCGTGCAGTACGCGATCAATCCCTGGATGCGTCCCGACACCCGCGTCGACGTGGACCTGGCCCGGGAGCAGTGGCAGGCGCTGATGAGCGCCTACCGTGCCCACGGCCACACCGTGGACGCCGTGGATCCGGCCCCCGGCCTGCCGGACATGGTCTTCGCCGCGAACTCGGCGGTCGTCGTCGGCGGCCGGGTCTTCGGCTCCCTCTTCCACGCGCCCGAGCGGCGCCCGGAGTCGGTCCACTACGACACGTGGTTCAAGTCGGCGGGCTTCGACGTCCACCGTCCCGAGGCCGTCTGCGAGGGCGAGGGCGACCTGGTGTGGACGGGCCGGTACCTGCTGGCCGGGACCGGCTTCCGTACGACCCGTGAGGCGCACCGCGAGGTGCAGGAGTTCTTCGGCCATCCGGTGATCAGCCTGACGCTGGTGGACCCGTACTTCTACCACCTGGACACGGCGCTGTTCGTTCTGGACGACGGCAACGACAGCAACGACAACAACATCGTGTACTACCCGGAGGCCTTCTCGCCGGGCAGCCGGGAGGTGCTGGCGCACCTCTACCCGAACGCGGTGCTCGCGACCCGCGACGACGCGATGGCGTTCGGCCTGAACTCCGTGTCCGACGGCCGGCACGTCTTCATCGCGCCGCGGGCCGAGGCCCTCGCCGCCCGCCTCGCCGACCACGGCTACGTCCCCGTCCCCGTCGACCTGTCGGAGTTCCACAAGGCCGGCGGCGGCATCAAGTGCTGCACCCAGGAGATCCGCTCATGACCGCACCCGCGCGCGCCCGTACGTCCGAGGACCTGATCCGTGCCGAGGAGCCGGTCCTCGCGCACAACTACCACCCGCTGCCGGTGGTCGTCGCCCGTGCCGAGGGCACCTGGGTCGAGGACGTCGAGGGCCGCCGCTACCTGGACATGCTGGCCGGCTACTCGGCGCTCAACTTCGGCCACCGTCACCCGGCCCTGACCGAGGCGGCCCACCGCCAGCTCGACCAGCTGACCCTGACCTCGCGCGCCTTCCACAACGACCGGCTCGCCGAATTCGCCGAGAGGCTCGCGGAGTTGACCGGTCAGGACATGGTGCTGCCGATGAACACCGGCGCCGAGGCGGTGGAGAGCGGCATCAAGGTGGCCCGCAAGTGGGCGTACGAGGTGAAGGGCGTCCCGGCCGACCGGGCGACGATCGTGGTCGCGGCGGAGAACTTCCACGGCCGTACGACGACGATCGTCGGCTTCTCCACCGACGAGACGGCCCGCGCCGGCTTCGGGCCCTTCACGCCGGGCTTCCGGATCATCCCGTACAACGACCTGGCCGCGCTGGAGGAGGCGGTCGACGAGACGACGGCGGCCGTGCTGATCGAGCCGATCCAGGGCGAGGCGGGGGTCATGATCCCGGCCGACGGCTATCTGCGCGGTGTCCGTGAGCTGACCCGGCGCAAGGGCTGCCTGTTCGTCGCCGACGAGATCCAGTCGGGCCTGGGCCGCACCGGCCGCACGCTCGCCGTGGAGCACGAGGACGTCGTCCCGGACCTGGTGCTGCTCGGCAAGGCGCTGGGCGGCGGGATCGTGCCGGTGTCGGCGGTGGTGGGCCGGCGTGAGGTGCTCGGCGTGCTGAGGCCGGGCGAGCACGGCTCCACGTTCGGCGGCAACCCCCTCGCGGCGGCGGTCGGCACGGCGGTGGTCGAGCTGCTGGAGACGGGCGAATTCCAGCGCCGCGCCGCCGAGCTGGGTGTGGTCCTGCGCGCCGGGCTGACCGAGCTGGTCGGCCGGGGCGTGGTCGGCTTCCGCTCGCGCGGGCTGTGGGCGGGCGTCGACGTCGACCCCGCCATGGGCACCGGCCGCGAGGTCAGCGAACGCCTCATGCGGGAGGGCGTCCTGGTCAAGGACACCCACGGCTCCACGATCCGGCTGGCGCCGCCGCTGACCATCACGGAGGACGAACTCCGGTCGGCACTGGAGTCCCTGGCGAAGGTGCTGGCCGCCTGACGGCGGGACGCCGCGGGGGCCGGCGACACGCCGGCGCCCCGAACGGCGACCTGGGGTCCTACTGGTTGGGCTGCGCCGCGCTGATGTCCCCGAGCGCCGACTCCGGGTCGCGCTCGATGGCCATGTCGCCGAGGGACACGATGCCCACCGGGTGGCCGTGGTCGACGACCGGCAGGCGGCGGACCGAGTGCTCCCGCATCAGCCGCACCGCGCGGTCGAGGTCCTCGTCGGGGGTCACGGTGACGAGATCGTCGCTGCATGCGGCGGCGACCGTCTTCTGCTCCGGGTCGCCGCCCTCCGCCAGCGCGCGCACCACCAGGTCGCGGTCGCTGACCAGGCCGCGCAGCTCGTCGCCCTCGGTCACCAGGACGGCTCCGATGTTCTCGTCACGCATCCGGCGGGCCACCGTCGTCACCGACGTCTGCGGTTCCACCGTCACCAGTTGGCTGGTCATGATGTCGCGTACGTGCTGAGCCATGACGCCTCCCTTCGTCAGGTCCCGCGGTGCGTTCCCGCACCGCGCAACGGCCGGGTACCCGACCGGGGCGGGGCCGCACGTGACTCATCGGCCTACCGACGAGTAACAGCAGGCCGAAACGGCCGGTCCCGGTTTCCCGCGAGCGCGCCTGCACTTACACTGGCACCTCACGAGCCGGTTGACCTGCGAGAACGCTGCGGTTGAGCCGATCCGGACAAGTGAGGAGCGCCCCCCCTTGTTCTACTACCTGCTCAAATACGTGGTGCTGGGACCGCTGCTGAGGCTCGTCTTCCGGCCGCGTATCGAGGGCCTGGAGCACGTGCCGTCGTCCGGCCCGGCCATCGTGGCAGGCAACCATCTGTCGTTCTCGGACCACTTCCTGATGCCCGCGATACTCAAACGGCGCATCACCTTCCTCGCCAAGGCCGAGTACTTCACGGGCCCGGGCATCAAGGGCCGGCTCACCGCGGCCTTCTTCCGCAGCGCCGGGCAGATCCCGGTCGACCGCTCCGGCAAGGACGCGGGGCAGGCCGCAATCCGGGAGGGGCTCGGAGTGCTGCGCAAGGGTGAGCTGCTCGGCATCTACCCGGAGGGCACCCGTTCGCACGACGGCCGCCTCTACAAGGGCAAGGTCGGGGTCGCGGTGATGGCGCTGAAGGCGGGGGTCCCGGTCATCCCCTGCGCCATGATCGGCACCTTCGAGGCCCAGCCCCCGGGCAAGGTCATCCCGCACGTCCACCCGGTCGTCATTCGCTTCGGCAAGCCCCTCGAATTCTCCCGTTACGCGGGCATGGAGGACGAGAAGGCCGTCCTGCGGGCCGTCACCGACGAGATCATGTACGCGATCCTGTCGCTGTCCGAGCAGGAGTACGTCGACCAGTACGCGGCCGTCGTCAAGGCGGAGCAGGCGGCGGTGCAGGCGGAGAAGGAGCGCCGCCGCCCCCGGCTGCCGCTGAGCTGACCGCCGGCATGCCCGAGGGGCGGCCGGATTCCCGGCCGCCCCTCGGGGGGTGTAGCGGCGGATGCGGTTACGGCTTGGGCGTCGCGTGCGGCGCGCAGGTGACGTCCGCGGTGTCCAGCTTGCCGGTGAGCAGGTAGGTGTCCACGCGGTCGTTGACGCAGGGGTTGACCAGGCCGGTCACGCCGTGGGAGCCCGCGTCCCTCTCGGTGATCAGACGGGAGCCCTTGAAGCGCTTGTGCAGTTCGACGGCACCGCCGAACGGGGTGGCGGCGTCCCGCGTGGACTGCACGATGAGGACCGGCGGCAGGCCCTGGTGGGTCTTGACGTCCACCGGTGTCCGCTGCTTGACGGGCCAGGTCGCGCACGGCAGGTTCATCCATGCGTTGGCCCAGGTCATGAACGGGTGGTCCGTGTTGAGCCGCGTGTTGTCGCGGTCCCACTTCTGCCAGCTGGTGGGCCACTTGGCGTCCGTGCACTCGACGGCGGTGTAGACGGCGTTGCCGTTCTCCGAGGCGATGTTGCCCGCGGTGTCCGTGAGATCGGGGGCGGCGGCGTCGACCAGCGCCTGGGTGTCACCGGCGACGTACTTGCCGAACACCGTGGCGACCGGCACCCACGAGGAGTCGTAGTACGGGGCGCTCTGGAAGAAGGAGATCAGCTCGGCCGGGCCGACGAGTCCGCCGATGGGGTTCTTCTTGGCCGTGGCGCGCAGCTGCAGCCACTTGGCCTGCACGGCGGCGCGGGTGGTGCCGAGGTGGAAGGTGGCGTCGTTGGCGGCGACCCAGTCCTCCCAGTCCTTCCAGCGGCCCTCGAAGGCGACGTCCTGGTCCAGGTTGGCCTGGTACCAGATCTTCTCGCGCGAGGGGTTGACCACGCTGTCGACGATCATCCGGCGGACGTGGCCCGGGAAGAGCGTGCCGTAGACGGCGCCTAGGTAGGTGCCGTAGGAGACGCCGAGGTAGTTGAGCTTCTTCTCGCCGAGGGCGGCGCGGACGACGTCCAGGTCGCGGGCGGTGTTCGGCGTGGTCATGTACGGCAGCATCGCGCCGCTGCGCTCGTAGCAGCCGTCGGCGTACTCGTGGGCGAGCTTGCGCTGGGCGGTCTTGTCGGCCTCGGTGTCGGGCACCGGGTCGGCCTTGGGCGCCTTGACGAACTCCTGCGGGTCGACGCAGGAGATGGGCGCCGAGTGGCCGACGCCGCGCGGGTCGAAGCCCACGAAGTCGTACGCCTTGGCGGTGTTGGCCCACAGGGGGTTCTTGGTGGTGACCCGGCGCGGGAAGCGCATGCCGGAGCCGCCCGGACCGCCGGGGTTGTAGACGAGGGCGCCCTGCCGCTCCTGCTTGGTCCCCGTGTTGCCGATGCGGTCGACGGCGAGCTTGATCTGCTTGCCGTACGGCTTCGCGTAGTTCAGCGGTACGGAGACCCAGCCGCACTGGATCGGCTTCTCCAGCCCCCAGTCGGCGGGGCAGTCCTGCCAGTCGATCCCGGCCTTGGCGGCCCGGGCCGCGGCGATCGCGGCGCCGCGCGCCTCGCGGTCCTGGCCGTGCCGCTCGGCCGCGCCGGCCGCGGGCGCCGATACGGCGCCGGCTATCAGGGTAGCCGTGACGAGTGCTCCGGCCGAACCGAGCGCCAGCACGCGCTTCTTCGGGCTGTTGTCCCTCAAGTGGGCCCCTCCCCCTGTTTCGTCGTGAATGGTCAGAGGGATCCTCGCGGCTGTGAGCTGCCTGAGAACAGGGGCTGTTGACCTTCTTTGCCAATCCGATAACCGGGAGGTCAGGCACCGCTCAGCGGACCACCACCGAGGGCCGCCCTACGCCAGGAGCACCAGCGCCTGGTCCAGCACCCGCCGCAGCCGCAGCGCGTCGGCCGCGACGGCGGTCACCAGTACGGCGGGCCCCGCGAGCGGGGCCAGGGCGGCGCCCTCCCCCAGCATCCGCGACGCCACCGGTTCCCGCGCGAACTCGGGCCGTGCGACGACGAGCTGGCCGACAGCACGATGTCCCGCGAGCACGGCGGGCCCGTCCCAGCCACCCGGGGCGCCGGGCCCGCAGGCCAGCTCCTGGTCGAGTACGGCACGCCCCGCGATCCGCACCGTGAGACGGCTGGTGAGCCGCCCGGGTTCCTCCCCGGCCCGCCCCAGCACCTGCTCCTCGCGCAGCACGAGCCGGGCCCCGGCCGCGAGATCGACGCGCGTGGTGACGTACAGGTCACTTCCCCGAGCAGAGATCAACTGCTCGGGCAGCCAACGCAGTTCACCGCCGTCGGCGACATCGAGCCGCACGCCGTACCGGGCCTCCCCCTTCACCTGCCCCGGCAGCGCGATGGTCGCGGCGGCGGACCCGACATGCAGCCGGGCCCCCTCCCCCACCTCCGCCTCCACGGCGAACCGGTCACCGCCGAGCGGCCCGCTCATCGCGCCGACGAGCATGACCCGCGCCTCGGCTCCGCTCGCCCGCGTGCGGCGCAGCGCCAGCGGCCCCTCGCCGTCCAGCACCGGCAGCGCGGTACCGCCCCGCCCGTCGACCCGGGCGACGATCCGTGCGGTGGCCCGCACCCCGGTCGCGGTCATGCCGTCCACGCCGCGAGCCGCGCGCGCACCCAGCCGGCCACCTCCGCCACGCCCGCCTCGCTCCTCAGCGACTGGAAGACCACCGGCAGTTCGGCCCGCTGCGCCTTCGCGTCGGCGGCCATCCGCACGAGGTCGGAGCCGACGTACGGCGCGAGGTCGGTCTTGTTGACGACGAGCAGATCGGCGGTGGTCACCCCGGGCCCGCCCTTGCGCGGGATGTCGTCACCCCCGGCGACGTCGATGACGAAGATCTGCGCGTCGACGAGCCCCCTGGAGAAGGTCGCGGTCAGATTGTCCCCACCCGACTCCACCAGGATCAGGTCCAACGGCCCGGCCTCGTCCTCCAGGTCCTCCACCGCTTCGAGGTTGGCGGAGATGTCGTCCCGGATCGCGGTGTGCGGACAGGCGCCGGTCTCCACGGCCGTGATCCGCTCAGGCGGCAACACGGCCTCCCGCAGCAGGAACTCGGCGTCCTCGCGCGTGTAGATGTCATTGGTGACGACGGCCAGCGACAACTCGTCCCGCAGAGCCCGGCAGAGGGCGGCGACGGTGGCGGTCTTCCCGGACCCGACGGGCCCGCCGAGCCCGATCCGCAGGGCGCGGCGGGTGCCGTCGGGGCGGCGGGCGTCGGCGCTGAGGGCGGGGGATTCGTGGGTGTGAGTGTGTTCGAGATGCATGGAGACGGCTCCAAACTGTCTGCTCAAGCGCCCATCGGGCGTACTGCTTCTCAGCCGGCCTGACCATTCCCAGCCCGTCCGGCGTTTGCGGACGAGGCCGTTCAGGCCGAACGGGGGTCCAGGGAGCGGAGCCCTCTGGCGGGGTCGAAGGGGACGAGCCCCTAAGACGCGAACAGCCGCACAGGCCAGCCGGCATGCCACTCCGCACCGACCTCCAGCAACGGCGCCGACGACGCGGGCAGGGCGTCAACACCCTCGTCGGCCACCCGCCGCGCCGCATCCACCGCCCGATCCGCGACGCGATCCAGCTGCGGCGCCAGCCGGGCCAGCACGGCAGTGGCGTCAAAGGGGTCCAGACTCAGCAACCGCACCGTCGCCGTCGCAGGCCCGCTCACACTCTCGTACGCCGCGCAGTACGCCGCGTCGTCCGGCCCCAGCCCCGCCGCCCGCGCCGCAACTCCCAGCACCACCGGCTGATGGGCACCCTTGGGGAACTGCCCTGCCAGGGCGGCGAGTTCAGCGGACGGCCACGCCGCCCGCGCCGCCCGCATCATCTGCCGCCCCAGCCGTCGCGCGGCAATCCGCAACGCGGGCGACGGCGTCCGCGCGTCCGCCGCCGCGTCCAGTTCCACGGGGTCCACGCCGAGGACGGCAGCCGCGGCGACCGCCGCCGCCACGAGCCCTGCGGTGTGCAACCGCCCCCGGCAGAAGTCCTCCAGGCTCACGCCCCCGCTGATCCGCCCGGCCTTGACGGCGGCCTCCGCCCCGCCGGAGTGCGCGTGCCCCCCGGCGGGAAAGCGGCCGTCGGCCAGGACGAGAAGTGCTGCCCTGGACATCAGAAGAGGAAGTAACGCTGGGCCATGGGCAGTTCGGCCGCAGGTGTCGCCTCGACCAGCTCCCCGTCGATGTGCACGGCGAAGCTGTCGGGGTCGACCCGGACGCGCGGCCGGGCGTCGTTCTCCTTCATGTCCGCCTTGGTCACCCCGCGCGTCGACTCGATGGCGACGAAGCGCTTGCCCAACTGGAGCCGCTCCGGCAGCCCGTCGTCGATGGCGAGCGGTGCCACGAAGTTGAAGGAGTTGGCGGCGGGCGCCCGCCCGATCGCCCCGTACATCGGCCGAGGCAGGATCGGCTGCGGCGTCGGGATCGACGCGTTCGCGTCTCCCATCTGCGCGTACGCGATCTGGCCGCCCTTGATCACAAGGTGCGGCCTGACCCCGAAGAACGCGGGCTCCCACAGCACCAGGTCGGCGAGTTTGCCGGACTCGACGGATCCGATCTCCCGGGCCAGCCCCTGCGCGAGCGCCGGATTGATCGTGTACTTGGCGACGTACCGCCGCACCCGCCGGTTGTCGGCCCGCCCGTCACCGGGCAGCGCGCCGCGCCGCCGCTTCATCACGTGTGCCGTCTGCCAGGTCCGCAGGACGACCTCGCCCACGCGCCCCATGGCCTGGGAGTCGGAGGAGATGATCGAGATCGCGCCCAGGTCGTGCAGGATGTCCTCGGCGCCGATCGTCGACGGACGGATCCGGGACTCGGCGAAGGCCAGGTCCTCGGGGACGGCCGGGTTGAGGTGGTGGCACACCATCAGCATGTCGAGGTGTTCCTCGGCGGTGTTGACGGTGAACGGCCGCGTCGGGTTCGTGGAGCTGGGCAGCACGTGCGGCTCCGAGACCACGGTCATGATGTCCGGCGCGTGCCCGCCGCCCGCGCCCTCGGTGTGGTACGCGTGGATGCCGCGCCCGGCGATCGCGGCGAGCGTGTCGCCCACGAACCCGGCCTCGTTGAGGGTGTCGGTGTGGATGGCGACCTGGATGCCGGTGCGGTCGGCGACGGTCAGCGAGGCGTCGATGACGGCCGGGGTGGAGCCCCAGTCCTCGTGCAGCTTCAGGCCCAGCGCGCCGCCGCGGATCTGCGAGAGCATCGCCTCGTGCGAGACGGTGTTGCCCTTGCCGAGGAAGCCGATGTTGAGCGGGTACTGCTCCATCGCCTCCAGCATCCGGGCCAGGTGCCAGGGACCGGGGGTGACGGTGGTGGCCTTGGAACCCTCCGCCGGACCGGTGCCGCCGCCGACCAGCGTGGTGATGCCGGCCGAGAGCGCCTCGTCGGCGATCTGCGGGCAGATGAAGTGGACGTGGGCGTCGATGGCGCCGGCGGTGAGGATCCGCCCGTTGCCCGCGATGACCTCCGTCTCGGGGCCGATGACCAGGTCCGGGTGGACGCCGTCCATGGTGTCGGGGTTGCCCGCCTTGCCGATCCCGGTGATCCGGCCGTCGCGGATGCCGACGTCGGCCTTGACGATCCCCCAGTGGTCGACGATGACGGCACCGGTGATGACCGTGTCGGGAGTGCCTTCCGCGCGCGTGGCACGCGACTGGCCCATGGACTCGCGGATGACCTTGCCGCCGCCGAAGACCGCCTCGTCGCCGGCGAGCCCGGGACCGCCGGAACGATCGTCCTCGATCTCGATCAGCAGGTCGGTGTCGGCGAGCCGGATCCGGTCACCGGCGGTCGGGCCGAACAGGTCCGCGTACGCGGCACGGGAGATCTCAGGCATCGAGGGCACCTCCGGTCTCCCCGCGCAGGCCGGGCACGACACGGGCGCCGGCGAGCGGGACGAGTTCGACGTCGACGGGGATACCGGGTTCAAAGCGCACGGCGGTGCCGGCGGCGACGTTCAGCCGCTTGCCGTGCGCGGCGGCGCGGTCGAACTCCAGGCCCGGGTTGGCCTCGGCGAAATGGTAGTGGGAGCCGACCTGGACCGGCCGGTCGGCGGCGTTGAGGACGGTGAGGCGGGTGACCTCGCGGCCCTCGTTGCAGACGACCGGGTCGTCGGCGAAAAGGATCTCTCCGGGAATCATCGACGGCCCCCTCAGACGATCGGATCGTGGACCGTGACGAGCTTGGTGCCGTCCGGGAAGGTCGCCTCGACCTGGACGTCGTGGATCATCTCGGGGACGCCTTCCATGACGTCGTCCCGGGTGAGCAGCTTGCGGCCGGAGGACATCAGCTCGGCGACCGTACGGCCGTCACGTGCGCCTTCGAGGATGTGCGAGGTGATGAGAGCGATCGCCTCGGGGTGGTTGAGCCTCAGCCCACGGGCCCGGCGCTTCTCGGCGACGTCGGCCGCGACGTGGATCAGCAGCCTCTCTTGCTCGTGCGGGGTCAGTTGCACGTCCCACCTCACAGTCCTCGCTCCGGACCGTGCGGGGTCCGGCTGCCGCTGCCACGGGGCAAAGTCCCTGGTGGCGTGGATCGGCAGGCTAGTGCGAGCGGATTTCGGGCACGTTAACCGTCCTGTGATCCTTCAGCCGCCGGCGCGCGGGTCGCGCATGCTCATCAACGCCCGTAGACCCTCCTGGAGGATCCGGTCGTGCATCTCCTCGATGACGGCCAGCTGGGCTGTGTACCCCTGGGCCAGCGCGATCATCACCCGCGCCATGGCATCGGCGTCGGCCTCCTGAGCGATGAGGCCCGCGGACCGGTAGCTCCCCACGACCCTGCCCCAGGCGACCCGCACCGCGTCGTAGCCCGCCCGGACCTGGACAGCCAGCTCGTCGTTGCGCAGAACCTCCGTCCACACCTGGACGAGCAGCCGCGAGAAGACCCACTGGCCGCCCTCCAGGCCTCCGGGCCTGACCTCCCTGAGCCGCTCCAGGGCCCGGGAGATCAGTACGTCGGGCAGCGGCGGCGGGGTTTCCACGGCCGCGGCCTCGTAGGTCTCCCGCAGCACATCGAGCACCTCGCCGACGATCGCGCCGATCAGCTCCTCCTTGCCGCTGAAGTAGCGGTACACGGCGCCGGCGGACAGGCCCGTCTCCTTCAGCACGTCCTGGACGGAGGTGGCGTGGAAGCCGTTGCGGGCGAAGCAGAGCGCGGCGCCGTCGAGGATCTGGCGGCGGCGGGCGTCGAGGTGGGCCTGGGAGACGCGTGCCATGGCGACAATCTAAAACGAACATTCCTTCTTGACAAGCGACACCGGCGGGCGCCACGGTGGTGACACATCTAAAACGAACGATCCTTCTTTTTACGGGGAGAGCTCCCATGTCCACCGCATCCACCGCCCCGACCAGGTCTCCCGCCCGCCGCCTGATCGCCGTCGTGGTCCTCGTCCCGCTCCTGGCGACCCTGGCCTTGTGGGCCTTCGCCTGGCCGACCGCCCGTACCGCACCCCGCGATCTTCCCCTCGGAGTGGCCGGTCCGGCCGCCGCGACGGCGCCGCTGGAGCGGCAACTGCGGCAGCGGGACGGCGCGTTCGAGATCCACCGCTACGCCGACGAGGCCGCGGCCCGGGACGCCATCGCGGACCGGACCGTATACGGCGCGATCGTCGTCACCGGCAAGAATCCCGAACTGCTCACCGCGTCCGCCGCGAGCCCGCTGGTCGCCCAGTTCCTCCAGCAGGCGGTGGCGGAGCGCACCTCCGCCGGCGGTACGGCGATCCGGACCGTCGACGTCGTCCCCACCCCGGCGAAGGATCCGCGCGGCGCGGCGCTGACGGCGAGCGTGCTGCCGCTCGCCCTGGCCGGGATCGCCGCGGGTGCGATGGTGACTCTGCTGGGCCTGCGCGGGGCGCGTGCGGCGGGCGCATTGGTCGGCGCCGCCGCCCTGGTGGGCATGGCCGCGGCCGGGATCGCGCACAGCTGGCTCGGGGTGCTCACCGGCGACTGGTGGGCGGAGGCGGCGGCGCTGGGGTTGTCGACGCTGGCCGTGAGCGGTGCCGTCGCCGGACTGGCCGCCCTGGTCGGCCAGGCTGGAACAGGGATCACGGCGAGCGTGATCATGCTGTTCGGCAACCCGTTCTCCGGCGCCTCCTCGGCTCCCGAGATGCTGCCCGAGCCGGTGGGGACCATCGGCCAGTGGCTGCCGCCGGGGGCGGGCGCGACGCTGCTGCGCTCGGTGTCCTTCTTCGACGGCGCGGCGGCGACCGTCCCGGCCCTCACCCTGACGTGGTGGGCGGCGTTGGGCCTGGGCGCGGTGCTGGTCGGCGGGGCACTGAAGACCCGGGCCACGAACACCGCGCCCACCACCGAGAGGGAACTCGCCCCAGCCGGCTGACCGCCACGGGTGTCTCCGACGGCCATACGGTGACGACCGCACAGTCACCGGCCGCACAGCCATGGCCGCCCGGCTGCAGCGCGTCACACCCGCGGTGCTCCGCCGCGACACCCGAGCGCTGCCGTTCGCGCGGAGCGGACGGGACGTCGCGGACCCGGGAGACCGAGCTGATCACATTGCCGCCACAGGACGCGCGACGGCCGGGCATCCCGGCCGCCAGGGACGGGACCCGCGGTCCTGCCGTTTCCGACCGCCGCACAGCCACGGCCGCACGGTCACCGGCCGCGAGGCCCGCGCCCGCAGCACCCTGGGGCGGCGCTTCGGGCCGTGCCCGGTGGCGCGAGTGGCGGCCGGGGAAACCCGGAACCCCCGTCGAGGCCCGACAGCCGCCCGGCTACGACGCGTTGTGCCCGCGGTGCTCCGCCGCGATACCGAAGCGCTGCCGTTCGCGCGGAGCGGACGGGACGTCGCGGACCCGGGAGACCGAGCTGATCACCTGCTCCTCCTCCGGCTGGTCGAGTGCGTCGAGTCGCCCAAGGTCGGCGGCGGAGACGAGGGCGACGAGGGGCTTTCCGTGCCGTGTCACGACGACGCGCTCGCCGCCGTACACCACCCGGTTGATCAGGTCGGCGAGTTCAGCCCTGGCTTGCGTCACCGGAATCTCGTAGGCCATGTCATCAGCTTACGGGGCGGCGTCCGGGACCCTCTCGGCGAGCGCGCTACTTGTTCGGCAGCACCAGGTCCGTGGTCCACTCGTCCCCGAAGTCCGTGGTCTCGTACTCGCCGGCGTTCACGGTGTACATGCCCTGGAGCGGCAGCTTTTCGCCGGGCGCCGCGGACTGCAGCACGTCGCACAGGTCGGCCACCGTGGAGACGGGGGTGTCCTTGACGGTGGTGATCACGTCACCGTACTCGAGCTGGGCCTTGTCCGCCGGGGAGCCGGTGGCCCCGGCCTCCACGAACAGTCCGGACTTCTCCGCGTCCGCCAGGCGCTGCTGCGCCTCGGCGACATCCCGCTGATCCCGGGAATCCTGGAAATCGTCACTGAGGCCCGGGTCGTCCACGGAGCCGATCATCCACCCGGGATCGTCCTTCTTGTCCCCCGCGGCCAGCCCGTCCAGCATCGGACGCACGCGATCGCTGCTGATCGCTCAGTACTGCCCCCGCGCCTCGGGGTTCGTCAGCGTGTTCAGGCCCACCACCTTGGCGTCCGAGTCGAGGAGCGGGCCGCCCGAGTTTCCGGCGTTGACGGTGGCGGAGTGCTGGATGGTCGCCGGGCAGTGGGGAAGCGACGGCGAGGGGTCCGCGGGCACGTTCGGCGACTGAACGGTGCCTGAGGTGTGGACGGGCTTCTGCGTGGCCGGGTTCTCGAAGGACTCCGGGTAGCCGATCGCCAGTACGGCGACGTCCGCGCAGGGATCGTCGCCGAGCACGCGGACGGCGACGGGTACGGGGCCTTCCGACGGCGGGCGGCCCACCCCCACCTCCGGGCTCGCCCCGGAAATGATCGCTGTCTACTCCAGCCTATCTTCGCAAATCGCCCATGTACTGCTGGGAAGTTGAGGACATCCGGAGCCGAGCACCCGAGACCCGTCCAGTTCAGTCTGTACGTCCTGTACATTTTTGGCGAGAGAGCCCACCGGAGACGGCTCTGCCATGAGGAGGGGTACGTCATGACCCGACCGTCCGCCCGCTATGTCCTGCCCGAGTTCAGCGAACGCACCAGCACCGGGCACCGCACGCTCGACCCGTACTCGAAGCTGTTGCAGGAGCGGATCGTCTTCCTCGGCTCGCCGATCGACGACACCGCGGCCAACGACGTCATGGCGCAGTTCATGCACCTCGAGCACCACGCACCCGACCGGGACATCTCGCTGTACGTGAACTCCCCCGGCGGCTCGTTCAGCGCCATGACGGCGATCTACGACACCGTGCGGTACGTCAGCTGCGACGTGGAGACGGTCTGCCTGGGCCAGGCGGGTTCGTCCGCCGCGGTGTTGCTGGCCGCCGGCACGCCGGGCAAGCGGTTCGCGCTGCCGGGCGCACGGGTGGTGCTCCAGCAGCCGTCGCTGGCCGAGCCCGCACAGGGGCAGCCGAGCGATCTCATCATCCGGGCGGAGGAGTTGGCCCGGGTGCGCACCCTGATGGAAGGAATGCTCGTTCGCCACACGGGCCGCAGCCCGGAGCAGATCCACGCGGACCTCGAGCGGGACCTGGTGCTGGATGCACGGGGCGCGCTGGAGTACGGACTGGTGGACGGGATCATCCCCAGCCGCAAGGCCCCGCGCGCCACGGCCCCGGGCACGAGGTGAGCCGCCGATGCTGCCACCGGAGCTGCCGCCGCTGCCCGCGCTGACCCGGGCCGAGGGTGAGTTGATCGACCGTTATCTGGAGGCGGTAGACCTGCTGGGCCGGATCAATCCGGCGCAGCACGGCCACACCTACAGCGGACTGCGGGCCGCCCAGGCGCTGGTGCGCAAGGCGACAGAGCTGCGCGACGCGCTGGCGTTGATGCACCAGCGGGGCGAGACGGAGTTGCATGCGCCCACCCTGGCGCGGGCGCTTCGGGTACTGGACGGCGAGCGCCGGACCGCGCGCGTCACCGTGCCACCGGACGGCGCCGGTTGACGCTTGCACCTTCGGGACTGAGTCGAAACGACCCAAAGGACGTACCCACGTCCGGAGTAGCCGCGCCTCCTTTTTCAGGGCTCCCGAGCTTGCGCACATCGCCCGGCCGACGGGCCTCGGGAAGTGCTTTCGCCCTGGTCCGGGGGTGCGCGGCCGTCCCGGCAGCGACTCGAACGCAGGCCTGTCCACCCGAACGGGTGAGTGGTGAGTAACACCACAAATCCCCGGTTCCGTTGGGATTTTCGGACAGCTGTGGGCGAAGATCCCTGTCTGACGACAAGCCCCCGCCACAGCGGTGGGGCGGTCCGGGCGGACGCCGAGTCCTGCCGCCGCCTGGATGACCGGTCGACAGGAGTGGATCGGCAGGAGTGGAGGACCCAAGCAAGACGGGTCGCCGGAGCGGACGTTCGTTCGCCTCCGAACGGCCCTTGGGGTGAAGCCGCGGCAACGCGGCCGGGCAACTTCGCCAGCCCGAATCCGACAGGTCATCCTTCACAGGCGGCTGACGAAGGGTTGCGCATGACTGCGCTCAATCGTGTCCCGTCGCTCATGGCCCGGGCCGGTACTGCCTCGGCCTTCGCCATCGCCGCCGTCGGCGGCTCGATAGTCGTACCCGGTGTCGCCTCCGACGCCGCGGCCGCGGCTCCGGCGACGAAGGCACTGCAGGTCGCGGCGTCCAAGAAGGGCGCGCCGTACCAGTGGGGCGCCACCGGCCCCCGCAGGTTCGACTGCTCCGGTCTCACCTTGTACTCGTTCAAGAAGGCGGGCAAGAAGCTGCCGCGGACGGCCGCCCAGCAGTACAACAAGACGCATCACATCTCCGCCAAGAGCCGCAAGGCCGGTGACCTGGTCTTCTTCCATTCGGGCTCGAGCGTCTACCACGTCGGCATCTACGCCGGGAAGGGAAAGATCTGGCACGCCCCGAGGACCGGGGACGTGGTGAGGCTGCAGAAGATCTGGACGAAGAGCGTCTGGTACGGCCGGGTCAGCTGACCCGCGGCAGAGGGGGTGGGCGGTGCCTGGCGTGCCGTCACCCCCTCTGCTGGCGACCCGGGCTGACCCGAGGTCAGACGGCGACGGCCTCAGGAGCGGGCCGCCCTCGGAGCCGTCAGCGCCGGCCCCCTGAGCCGTGCGCCCTCCCGGCCGCCGCCGGCCGCTCCGCCGCCGATCAGCGTGGCGGCCCGTACCACCCGGCCCGGCACGGCGCGGAGACCCTGCCGGACAACCCCTACGGCTCCTGCTGGCCGGCCGGCGTCACCGGGCGGGCCGGAAGTGTCCACGGAAGCTCGATGAGGACCGTCTTGCCCCCCTCGCGCGTGGGGCGCACCCTGAGCCTGCCGCCGCACTCGGCCGTCAGCCAGCGGATGATGACCATGCCGCGGCCGTTGTCCTGCTGCACGGCGGCCGGGAGTCTCTTCGGGAAGCGGGGGTGGCTGTCGGTGACGCCGATGCGCAGATGTTCGTCACGGTCGAGCGCGAGGTCCACCGTGAAGGTGGGTGACTGCCCCAAAGTGTGCTGTACGGCGTTGGTGGCGAGTTCGGAGACGATGAGCCGGATGGTGTCGGCCACGTCCGTGTCCGCCGGAAGGCCCCACTCCGCCAGGGTGCCCACCACGTACGTGCGGGCGGCGTAGACCGAGGCGGGATCGCTCGGCAGAGTGACGGATGCTTCCAAATGGTCTGCCATGGCGACGTCGTCCCTTTCCCACGGGACCGCAGTCCGACAGGAGCGGATGGTTCGAGTACGGTCCCGGACTGGTGCTTCATCGCCAGACTGCCATCAGCGCGCCGGTCACGGGTGGGATCCACCAAGAAGTGCATATATCTGTCGCTCGAAGCGGTGAACTCTGCGACGGCACACCCTGTGCGGGCGGCACATAAGGAGTAATGGCGAGTAAGGAGTGGCCCATGCAGAACGGTCCCGCGGTGCGCCGCCGGAAACTGGGCGCCGAACTGCGCGCGCTGCGCACCGGTGCGGGCCTCACCAGTGGTGAGGCGGCCCGTCTGGTGGGCTGGCACCAGTCGAAGGTGAGCCGGATCGAGACGGGCGCCAGCGGAGTGAAACCGGCCGATGTGCGGTTACTCCTGGATGCCTACGGCGTGACCGACCGCCAACTGCGCGAGTTGCTCCTGGTGTTGGCGGGATCGCACGACGGCGGCGGCCGGCACCACTGGTGGCACGCCTACCGCGGGGTGCTGCCCCCCACCTACCGGGACTTCATCAGCCTGGAGTCGCAGGCGAGCGGGATGCGCACCCTGGAGACATCGGTGGTTCCGGGGCTGCTGCAGACGCCTGAGTACGCCCGTGCGGTCACCCGGGCGGCCGTGGGCGGGGGCGTCGACGACACCGAGGAGCGGCTGGACACGCTGGTGGAGGTGCGGCTGGCCAGGCAGGACGTGCTGCAGTCGGATCCGCCGCTGGAGCTCAGCGCCGTCCTGGACGAGGCGGTGCTGCGGCGGGAGGTCGGCGGGCCGGACGTGATGGCGCGGCAGCTCCACAGGCTCGTGGAGGCGGCGCATCTGCCTCAAGTCAGGCTCCAGGTGCTGCCGTTTGCCGCCGGGGCGCACATCGGTATCACCGGCCCTTTCGTTATCTTCTCATTTCCGAGCACTTCTGATCTGGATGTGGTTGTTCTGGACCACTTGACGAGTAGCCTCTACTTGGAACGGAAAGAAGACCTCCAGGCTTACTCAGAGGCCTTCAACACCCTTCAGATCCACGCCCTTTCACCCGAGGACTCGTTGGATTACATCGCCGGGATAGGTGACGGCTCGTAAGGAGGCACCATGTCTGCACTGCCTCGGAACGTACCTTCCAGTACCGATCTGCACGGTGTGCGGTGGCTGCGCAGCAGCTACAGCACCGGAGCGAACAACTGCGTGGAGACGGCCCGGCCGCACTCCGGTCCCTGGACCGGGCTGCTCGCCGTGCGCGACTCCAAGGACCCGGCCGGACCCGCGCTGCTCTTCTCCCCCGGGAGCTGGGCGGGGTTCGTCGCCGCGCTCCGGTGACCTCGCACTGACCCGTTTCCGCCCAGGCGGTGCACGACCGTGTCACGCCGACTCATGGTCGCGTAGCGCCGATCACTCGTACAGCGCGTTCGATCTCGGCCCCGGAGAGGTCCGCTCGCGCGGTCAGCCTGAGCCGTGAGATGCCGTCGGGCACGGAAGGAGGACGGAAGCAGCCCACGGCCAGGCCTGCCGCCCGGCAGTCGGCCGCCCAGCGCACGGCCTGCTCCGGGGACGGGGCACGCACGGAGACCACCGCGGCGTCCGGACGCACCGCCTCCAGACCCGCGGCGGTCAGGCGTGCGTGCAGTTCGGCGGCCACCGAACGTGCCCGCGCCGCCCGTTCCGGCTCCCGGCGCAGCAGTCGGAGGGCCGCCAGGGCCGCGCCCGCCGCGGCGGGGGCGAGGCCCGTGTCGAAAATGAACGTTCGTGCGGCATTGACCAGGTGGTCGATCACCCGGGCCGGGCCGAGCACGGCGCCGCCCTGGCTGCCCAGCGACTTGGACAGGGTGACCGTCACCACCACGTCGTCGGCGCCCGCGAGCCCCGCCGCGTACGGAGCGCCCCGGCCGCCCTCGCCCAGGACGCCCAGGCCGTGGGCGTCGTCCACGAGCAGCCCCGCGCCGTGCTCCCGGCACGCCTCGGCGAGCGCCGCCAGCGGTGCCGCGTCCCCGTCGACCGAGAACACCGTGTCGGAGACGACCACCGCGGGCCCCTCACGCGTGCCCAGCGCCTTGCGCACCGCGTCCGGGTCGGCGTGCCCCACGACCTGCGTGGCGCCCCGGGCCAGCCGGCAGCCGTCGATGAGGGAGGCGTGGTTGCCCGCGTCGGAGACGATCAGTGAGCCGTGCGGCGCCAGCGTGGTGACGGCGGCGAGGTTGGCGGCGTACCCGGAGGAGAACACCAGGGCCGCCTCGAAGCCGCAGAAGTCGGCCAGCTCGCGCTCCAGCTCGGTGTGCAGCTCGGTCGTGCCGGTGACCAGCCGGGACCCGGTGGAGCCGCCGCCCCAGGTCCGCGCCGCCGCCGCGGCCCCCTCGGTGACCTCGGGATGGCGGGCCAGGCCCAGGTAGTCGTTGCTCGCGAGGTCGAGGAGCGGTGAGTCGGCGACCCGGGGCCGCAGGCTCCGCACCAGTCCGGCGCGGCGGCGCTGCTCCGCCTGGTCGTCGATCCAGCCGAACGCCATGACTCCTCCGGGGATTTTGTAGGCAGTGGACAGACACTAGCCGGACGGCCAGTCGCCCAGGGTGTGGCAATACCCACACGGTGAACCGTCTCCGTTGTGCAAACTCTCCTTGGCCCCGGGCGGTCACGTAGGACAGGATCGGACCTCATGAACCTGCTGAACACGCTGGTGGACAAGGGGCTTCGGCGCGAGCTGCCGACCCGCGAGGAAGCACTCGCCGTACTGGCCACCTCCGACGACGACGTACTCGATGTGGTGGCCGCGGCCGGCAAGGTGCGCCGGCACTGGTTCGGCCGGCGCGTGAAACTCAACTATCTGGTCAACCTCAAGTCCGGCTTGTGCCCGGAGGACTGCTCCTACTGCTCACAGCGGCTCGGCTCCAAGGCCGACATCCTGAAGTACACCTGGCTCAAGCCCGACGAGGCCTCCGAGGCGGCGGCCGCGGGCCTGGCCGGAGGTGCCAAGCGGGTCTGTCTGGTGGCCAGCGGGCGCGGCCCGACGGACCGGGACGTGGACCGGGTGTCGGACACCATCAAGGCGATCAAGGAGCAGAACGAGGGCGTCGAGGTGTGCGCCTGCCTCGGCCTGCTCTCCGACGGCCAGGCCGAGCGGCTGCGCGAGGCGGGTGCGGACGCGTACAACCACAACCTCAACACCTCGGAGGGGACGTACGCGGACATCACGACCACGCACACGTACGCCGACCGGGTGGACACGGTGCAGAAGGCGCACGCCGCCGGTCTGTCCGCCTGCTCCGGGCTGATCGCGGGCATGGGCGAGTCGGACGAGGACCTGGTCGACGTGGTCTTCTCGCTGCGCGCGCTGGACCCGGACTCCGTTCCGGTGAACTTCCTGATCCCGTTCGAGGGCACCCCGCTCGCCAAGGAATGGCACCTCACCCCGCAGCGCTGCCTGCGCATCCTGGCCATGGTCCGGTTCGTCTGCCCGGACGTCGAGGTGCGCATCGCGGGCGGTCGCGAGGTGCATCTGCGCAGCATGCAGCCGCTGGCCCTGCACCTGGCCAACTCGATCTTCCTCGGCGACTACCTCACCAGTGAGGGCCAGGCGGGCAAGGCCGACCTGGAGATGATCGCGGACGCCGGGTTCGAGGTCGAGGGGGCCGGCCAGGTGACGCTGCCGGAGCACCGGGCATCGGCCGGGGGCGGCTGCGGGTCACACGCGGAGGCGGGCTGCGGCTCGCACGCGGCGGACGCCGGTTGCGGCTCCCACGAGGGCGGCGGAATCTGCGGTACCGCTTCGGTCCCCCAGACGGGCGAGGCACGTACCGACCTCGTCGCCGTACGCCGCCGGGGTGCCGGCACGGACCTCGCGCCCAATGCCTGACCGGCCCGGCCTGAGCGTGCCGGAGCTGCTGGAGCTGGACAGGCGGCACGTGTGGCATCCGTACGGCCCGATGCCCGGGCGTGCCGAACCGCTCGTCGTGGAGTCGGCGAGCGGGGTCCGGCTCCGGCTCGCCGACGGCTCGGGCGAGCTGGTGGACGGCATGTCGTCGTGGTGGTCGGCGATCCACGGCTACAACCACCCGGTCCTGAACGAGGCCGCGCGAGAGCAGATCGGGCGGATGAGCCACGTGATGTTCGGCGGGCTCACCCATGAGCCCGCCGTACGCCTCGCGAAGCTCCTTGTCGACATGTCGCCCGAGGGGCTCGAGCACGTCTTCCTGACCGACTCCGGGTCGGTGTCGGTCGAGGTCGCGGTCAAGATGTGCCTGCAGTACTGGCGTTCGCTCGGCCGCCCGGAGAAGAGCCGCCTGCTGACCTGGCGGGGCGGCTACCACGGCGACACCTGGCAGCCGATGTCCGTGTGCGATCCCGTGGGCGGGATGCACGGACTGTGGAGCGGGGTGCTCCCGCGCCAGCTGTTCGCCGACGCGCCGCCCGTGGAGTACGAGGACGCGTACGCCGACCACCTGCACGACCTGATCGAACGGCACGCCGGTGAACTGGCCGCCGTGATCGTGGAGCCGGTGGTGCAGGGCGCGGGCGGGATGCGGTTCCACTCCCCCGCCTATCTGCGCACTCTGCGCGAGGCGTGCGACGCGCACGACGTGCTGCTGGTGTTCGACGAGATCGCGACCGGATTCGGGCGTACTGGTGCGCTGTTCGCGGCGGACCACGCGGCCGTCACGCCGGACGTGATGTGCGTCGGCAAGGCCATGACCGGCGGTTACCTGACGATGGCCGCGACGCTGTGCACCGCGCGCGTGGCCGACGGCATCTCTCGGGGCGAGGTGCCGGTCCTGGCCCACGGGCCGACGTTCATGGGCAATCCGCTCGCGGCGGCCGTCGCCTGCGCCTCCATCGAGCTGCTGCTCGGTCAGGACTGGCGTACGGAGGTCAAGCGGATCGAGGCGGGCCTGCGGGACGGGCTCGCTCCGGCCGCCGAGCTGCCGGGCGTGCGGGACGTACGGGTCCTGGGCGCCATCGGGGTCGTCCAGCTCGACCACGAAGTGGACATGGCGGCGGCCACCGGGGCCGCCGTGCGCGAGGGCGTCTGGGTGCGCCCGTTCCGCGACCTGATCTACACGATGCCGCCGTACGTCACCTCGGACGCGGACGTGGCACGGATCGCGCGCGCGGTGTGCGCGGCGGCGCGGGAGGGATGAGATGCCGGTACTGGTGATCACGGGAACGGGTACGGAGGTCGGCAAGACGGTCACGACCGCCGCCGTCGCCGCCGCCGCGTTGGCGTCCGGGCGGTCGGTGGCCGTACTGAAGGCCGCGCAGACGGGCGTGGGGCCCGACGAGCGCGGGGACGCCGACGAGGTCGTGCGGCTCGCGGGGGCCGTGACGGCCGGCGAACTGGCCCGCTATCCCGAGCCGTTGGCACCGGGGACGGCGGCGCGGCGGGCGGGCATGGCGCCGGTGCATCCGCACGAGGTGGCCGAGGCCGCCGCCAAGCTGGCCACCGAGCACGAACTGGTGCTGGTGGAGGGGGCGGGCGGGCTGCTCGTGCGGTTCGACGCGGCGGGCGGGACGCTGGCGGACGCGGCCGGGCTGCTGAACGCGCCCGTGCTGCTGGTCGCCTCGGCCGGGCTGGGCACGCTGAACACGACCGAGCTGACGGCGCGGGAACTGCGCGCCCGGGAGACCGAGTTGCTGGGCGTGGTGATCGGCTCCTGGCCCGACGCCCCCGATCTGGCCTGCCGTTGCAACCTCGCGGACCTGCCGGAGGTGGCCGGCGCCCCGCTGCTCGGCGCGCTGCCCGCCGGGGCCGGTGCGCTGCCGCCCGCGGACTTCCGTACCGCGGCTCCGGGTTGGCTGGCGCCGCGCCTGGCCGGGACGTGGGACGCGGAGGCCTTCCGGGTCCGCAACACACCCTGAGGCCCTCAAGCCGTCCGCGTCTGCCGGCAGCCGCACCAGTCGCTGAGAGCGAGGCGGCCGGCGGTCTCGCGGTTGGTCACGTCGGCGGCGGCCGTGCGGGCGATCACCGGGCCCGGGGGCGCGCGAGGGCGCGGGCGTGCTCCCGGCAGGCCTCCTCGTGGCCGGTGACCGCCGCGCGTACGGCTGGTCCCCGTCGAACGCCGCGACCGCCCGGCACCTGGCCACCGAGTCGGGACGGGGCCGGCGAAGACCGGCGCCTCGAAGCTCGACCTCGTGACGACTTCGTGTCGGTCGCCGGCGTGAACCACGGCACCTCCGTCGCCTTCCTGTGCGGATGGCTGTACACGTCCCGCACGCAGATGCAGGGTGGGACGGGCCCGTACGGGGCACCATCCCCGTAGGCCCGTCCACTCCGGGAGGTCGCCATGCGGCTACGGTCCACCGGCTCAGGCAAGGTGGCGCGGGACCCCGTCCACCACCCGCTCTTCGCCCGCTGCTACGCCCGGGTCAGCGCGCGCGCCGAGACCAGGCTCGGGATGGCCGGGGTGCGGGCCAGGCTGCTCGCCGGGCTGTCCGGGCGGGTGATCGAGATCGGCGCGGGCAACGGCCTGAACTTCGCGCACTGTCCCGGCGCGGTCTCGGAGGTGGTCGCGATCGAACCGGAGCGTGTGCTGAGGCAGTTGGCGGTGCGGGCCGCCCTGCGCGCGGAGGTGCCGGTGGACGTGGTGCCGGGCGTGGCGGAGGCGCTGCCGGTCAAGAGCGAGGCCTTCGACGCGGCCGTGCTGTCGCTGGTGCTGTGCAGCGTACGGGACGTGCCGCGCGCGCTGGGCGAGGTGCGGCGGGTGCTGCGGCCCGGCGGGGAGGTGCGGTTCTTCGAGCACGGCCGGGGCGGCGGCCGGGCGATGACCCTCACCCAGCGCACCCTGGACCGGACCGTGTGGCCGGTGCTGAGCGGCGGCTGCCATCTGTCCCGAGAGCCGGTCGCCGCGCTGCGGGAGGCAGGGTTCGAGCTGGGCCCGTACCGCGAGGTGTGGCTGCCGGAGAAGGGGCCGAGGCTGCCCACCTCCTACTGCGTGCTGGGCACGGCCTGGCGGCCCGGGGAGCGGTGAGGGCGGCTGACGGACCGGGTCCCGCGGCGGCCGGATCTCCTCCCCGGGGTGGAGAGTGCCCCTTACACCGGCATGGGGAACCCGACCTGAGGCGGAGACGCGCTGGAACCCAGGGGGGATACCGGGTGTGCGCCCCGTCACACTACGCTCGGCCGGGACGCGGAGTCACGACGTCCAGGCGATCGAGGAGGCGGCCTTGTCCACACCTGCTGCGCAGCACGCGCCCGGCCGGGCGCCCGGTGACGGGATCGCGACCCGCGCCCGGGGACTGACCAAGGCGTACGGCTCGGGCGAGACCACGGTGCTCGCCCTGGACTCGGTGGACGTGGACATCGCACGCGGCCGGTTCACCGCGGTCATGGGGCCCTCGGGCTCGGGGAAGTCCACCCTGATGCACTGCCTGGCCGGGCTCGACACGGTGTCGGCCGGTCAGGTGTGGCTCGGCGGCACCGAGATCACGGGGCTGAAGGAACGCGAGCTGACCCGGCTGCGGCGGGACCGGATCGGCTTCATGTTCCAGTCGTTCAACCTCATCCCGACGCTGAACGCGGCCGAGAACATCACCCTGCCCATGGACATCGCGGGCAAGAAGCCCGACGAGAAGTGGCTGGACCAGGTCATCGACACGCTCGGGCTGCGGGGGCGGCTGAAGCACCGGCCCGCACAGCTGTCCGGCGGACAGCAGCAGCGCGTCGCCTGCGCCCGGGCGCTGGCCTCCCGGCCGGAGCTGATCTTCGCCGACGAGCCGACCGGCAACCTCGACTCGCGGGCCGGTCTTGAGGTCCTCGGGTTCCTGCGCGGCGCCGTCGACGATCTCGGGCAGACCGTGGTCATGGTGACTCACGACCCGGGCGCCGCTGCCCACTCCGACCTGGTGCTCTTCCTCGCCGACGGGCGGATCGTGGACGAGATGGAGCAGCCCACGGCGGAGGCGGTGCTGGAACGCATGAAGCGCTTCGACGTCACGCGCGGCCCGTTCGACCGCGACAGCGCGCCCGAGGAGGGCTGACCCGGTGCTCAAGGCGACACTCCGCAGCTTCCTCGCCCACAAGGGACGGCTGCTGCTGTCCGCGCTGGCCGTCGTCCTGTCCGTGGCGTTTGTCGCGGGCAGCCTGATCTTCTCCGACACGGTCACCCGCACCTTCGACCGGCTCTTCGCCTCCACCTCCGCCGATGTGACGGTGGAGCCGAAGCAGGACCTGAAGCCGTCCGTGCCGACCGGCGCGGTCCAGACCGTGCCCGCCGCGCTCGCGGAGAAGGCCGCGAAGGCCGAGGGGGTCGCGGCGACCCACGCCGACGTGTCCGTGCAGAACATCGTGGTGGTCGACAGCCGCAACAAGTCCGTCGGCCCGACCACCGGCGCCCCGACCATCGCCACCGACTGGTACCTCACCCACCGCAGCCCGGTGAAGCTGACCTCCGGTCACGCCCCGCACGGTGCGGGTGAGGCGCTGCTGGACGCGGACACCGCCGACAAGAAGCACGTACGGATCGGCGACACGCTGACCGTGCAGGCGGCTCCGGGCACGTTCCGGGTGAAGGTCGTCGGCATCGCCACGTTCACCACCACCAACCCGGGCGCGGCCCTGGTCTTCCTCGACCCCGCGGTCGCCGCCCGCGAGCTGCTCGGCTCCGCCGACCGGGCCACCAGCATCTCGGTGGACGCGGCGAAGGGCGTGAGCGACGCCCAGCTCAAGGTCCGTGTCCGCGAGGCGATCGGCACCGGTGCCTACGACCTGAAGACCTCCGACGAACAGGCCAAGTCGGCCGCCGCCGACCTCGGCGGCTTCCTCGACGTGATCAAGTACGTGATGCTCGGCTTCGCCGGGATCGCCGTGCTGGTCGGCGTCTTCCTGATCGTCAACACCTTCTCCATGCTGATCGCCCAGCGCACCCGCGAACTGGGCCTGTTGCGGGCGCTGGGCGCCGACCGGCGGCAGGTGCGGCGGTCCGTTCTCACCGAGGCGGTGCTGCTCGGCCTGGTCGGCTCGACGCTGGGCCTGGCGGCCGGGATCGGGCTGGCGTTCGGGCTGATCAAGCTGATGTCCGCGTTCGGCATGAACCTCAAGGCCACGGAGATGGTCATCGGCTGGCCGACGCCCGTCTCGGCGTACGTCGTCGGTGTCGGCGTCACCTTCGTCGCCGCGTACCTGCCCGCCCGGCGCGCGGCGGGCGTCTCGCCGATGGCGGCGCTCGCGGACGCCGAGATCGCCGGGGTGGGGCGTCCGCTGAAGACCCGCGCGATCGTCGGCGGCGTCGTCGGGGCGGCCGGCGTGGCCGCGCTGGCGGGCTGCGCGGTGGCGACGAAGACCGCCTCGGCGGCCTCCCTGCTGGGTCTCGGCGTCGTCCTGACCCTGGTCGCCACCGTCATCGCCGGGCCGCTGCTGGTCCGGCCGGTGATCCGGGTCCTGGGCGGCGCCTTCCCCGCGCTGTTCGGCTCGATCGGCCGGATGAGCCAGCGCAACGCCCTGCGCAACCCCCGCCGTACCGGCGCCACCGCCGCCGCGCTCATGGTGGGGCTGGCCCTGGTCGGCGGGATGTCGGTGGCCAGCGCCTCCATGTCCCGGTCGTTCGACCAGCAGATCGACAAGACGCTCGGCGCCGACTTCACCGTCCAGAACGGCAACTTCCTGCCCTTCACCAAGGAGATCACCGACAGGGTCCGCGCCACCGAGGGCGTGCGTCTCGTCGTCCGGCAGCGGTTCGCTCCGGTGGCGGTACGGCTGCCGGACGGCAAGCGGGTCAAGACGACCGCCTCCGGGTACGACCCGCAGGTGGACGACGTCGCCCACGTCACGTACAAGGGCGGCGACAGCACGGCGGCACTGGCGGACGGTCACCTCGGCATGGACGTGGGCTTCGCCAGGGACCACGACGTGCGTCTGGGCAGCACGATCCCGGTGGAGTTCCCGGGCGGCCGGACCACCGAGATGACCGTGGGCGCCCTCACCGACCAGGGCGGCTCGGGATTCGGCATGCAGGGCGGGCTGTTCTTCGGCATCGCCACGGCGCAGAAGTACGTGCCCGGCGGCCAGGACGCGGCGCTGTACGTCGACAAGGCACCCGGCACCAGCGCCGACCAGCTGCGCTCGCGCCTGGAGAAGACGCTCAAGCCCTACCCCCAGGTGCAGGTCCGCGACCAGGCCGACTACAAGAAGCTGGTCCACGACCAGATCGCGGTGCTGCTCTACCTCGTGTACGCGCTGCTCGGGCTCGCGATCGTGATCGCGGTGCTCGGCGTGGTCAACACGCTCGCCCTGTCGGTCGTGGAGCGCACCCGGGAGATCGGCCTGCTGCGCGCGATCGGGCTGGCGCGGCGGCAGCTGCGCCGGATGATCCGGCTGGAGTCGGTGGTGATCGCGGTGTTCGGCGCGGTCCTGGGGCTCGCCCTGGGCCTGGTGTGGGGCGTGTGCACCCAGCAGGTGCTGGCCCTGCAGGGCATGACCGCGCTGGCGATTCCGTGGGGCACGATCGTCGCGGTCGTGGTCGGCTCGGCGGTGGTGGGCGTGGTGGCGGCCCTGCTGCCCGCGTTGCGTGCATCCCGCATGAATGTGCTGGCGGCCATCGCGCACGAGTGATGGAATCCCGGCGAAGTCTCAAGTCGCCCTATACGGTTCTTGCCGAGTCGTGGAGGGACAAGCCGTCGGAGCCGGCCGAGGTCGTTCAGGGTGCCAACTCCTTCTGATGGGAGGGACTGGCAAAGGCGTCGCCATTGCGCTCCCGGAACAAGCACAGGGCTGTGGGGTGTTCACGAGCGCACGATGCCGTCCGATTCGCTCCCGCCGCCCTCACGGCGCTCTGCAAGGCTCATGACCAGCACGCACCGCCGATGTTGGCCGGGCTCCCGGCTCCGGCAGGCAGCTCCCGCGCCGACGTCGTGTCGCTCATGGCAGCACTTCTCGGTGACGACCGGGAAGGCCTGGTATCGGCACTCGACCGGCTGGCCGCCTGGCTGCCCAGCGTTGCCGAGAAGGCCGCAGGCCCGAACGTGGATCTTCAGAATCCGGGACTGGCCATCCTTCCAGTGCTCGTCCTCGAAGACGTGGGGCCATCGATCACAGCGGGGGCGTGATCCGATCGTGTGTCACCAGACCGTCGCCTGGTCCGACCGCTCCCGCTACCCCGTGCCCCTGCACGCGGCGAAACAGCTGCACCTCGGCCACCCCCGATACCGGCGGTCGGCGCCGCCCGAGCAACGGGGAGACGAAGCCGCCGGCGAGCAACCGCGGGACGCATGCCGTCGGCAGGGCCAGGAGGAGCTGCCCCTCCTCCTGGCCCTGCCGATGACGGTGAGCAGCCCGCGATGTCCACCCTCGGCACGGAAACCGTTCGCCAGGCAGACCGGCGCTTTGCTTGGCTCACCCCATGAGCGATCTTCACATCCGCTGCGCCACCCTCTCGGACATCGACACCGTGCTGCGGTTCTGGCGCGACGCCGCGGAAGGAACGAGCATCAGCGACGACCACGACGGAGTGGCCCGACTCATCACACGAGACCCCGAAGCCCTGCTCCTCGCAGAGCGCGACGGCATTCTCACCGGGACCGTCATAGCCGGCTTCGACGGATGGCGATGCTCCGCCTACCGACTGGCCGTACACCCCGACCACCGTCGGCGAGGCATCGCCACCGCCCTGCTGGAAGCCGCAGAACAACGCTTCGCCGCCCTGGGCGGGCGACGCGTCGACGCCATGGTCCTGGAAGCCAACGAACAGGCCCACCACGCGTGGGCCGCCAGTGGCTACCATCGCGAGGACCACTGGCGACGCTGGGTCAAGCCCCTGTAGACACGGTCAGCCGCATGTTTGGGAGCAACCAGGATTCGACCGCTGGCGCTGCCATCTGTACCGGCCGGCGGTGCGCCCTCAGCGGCGGCGGCAGGGCATCGGCTCGGCGCTGCCGGCCGCCACCGAGGAGCGGTTCGTCCGGCTCGGCGGGCGGCGCGGGGACGCGGTGGTGCTGATGCGCAACGAGACCGCGCACCATGCCTCGCGCGCGGCCGGGTATGCGCCGGAGGAGCAGTGGCGGCGCTGGGTGAAGCCGCTCGTCGCCGACTGCGCTCGTCGCCGACTGAGGGGACCCACCGCACTTCTTTGCCCATTCTTTACCCTTGGAGGATCACTCGGTCCGCCATGAAAGGTGTGAGCGTCCGCCCATGGGCGAGCCTCCCGGTCAGCGACATCGCGCGCCGCTTCCTGCCCTGTCCGACCATGGGAAGGAGGTGACCCGATGACCGAAGTGCTCCTCCTGCTGGTGGCGATCCTGCTCTCGTTCGCCTGCGGTGCCTTCGTCGCGGCAGAGTTCTCGCTGACCACGGTCGAGCGGGGCGAGCTGGAGCGGGCCGCCCTGCGCGGCGAGCGCGGGGCGCCGGGCGCCCTGAAGGCCGTGCGGAACCTGACGTTCCAGCTCTCCGGGGCGCAACTCGGCATCACGGTCACCAACCTGGTGGTCGGCATGCTCGCCGAGCCGTCGATCGCCAGGCTGCTCGCCGGTCCGCTCGAGGCGCTGGGCATCTCGCGGACCGCGGCGGGCTCGGTCGCGCTGGTGCTGGGTACGGCCCTGTCGACGGTGTTCCTGATGGTGGTCGGTGAGTTGGTGCCCAAGAACTGGGCGATCTCCTCACCGCTGGCCATGGCGAAACGGGTCGGCAATCCGCAGCGCTGGTTCAGCGCCGCGTTCCGCCCCTTCATCACGCACCTCAACAACACGGCGAACCGCGTCGTACGACGCCTCGGTGTGGAACCCGCGGAGGAGCTGGCCTCCGCGCGCGGACCGCAGGAACTGGCGGCGCTGGCCCGGCACTCCGCCAGGGAGGGCGCCCTGGAGGAGGACACCGCCGAACTGTTCGTCCGCACGCTGAACCTCGCCGACCTCACCGCGGAGAACGTGATGACGCCCCGCGTCCAGGTCGTCGCCCTCGACGTCCAGGCGACCTGCGCGGACGTGGCCAACGCGACCCGGGCGACCGGGCTGTCCCGGTTCCCCGTCTACCGCGACAGCCTCGACTCGGTCGTCGGGATCGCCCACATCAAGGACGTCCTGGCCGTGCCCGGGGAGCAGCGGCCCCGCCGGTCCGTCGCGCAGGTGATGCGCGAGCCGCTGCTGGTCCCCGAGACGCTCACCGTCGACCGGCTCCTGGACCGGCTCTCCGGCAAGCGCACCATGGCCGTCGTCATCGACGAGTACGGGGGCACGGCGGGCGTCGCGACCCTGGAGGACATCGTCGAGGAGGTCGTCGGCGAGGTGCGCGACGAGCACGACCCGCACGAGACGCCCGACCTCGCCCCGGCCGGCGCCGACGAGGCGGGCTGCGCCCTGTACTCGGCGGACGGCGCCGCCCGCATCGACCAGCTCACGCGCGTGGGGCTGAGGGCGCCCGAAGGACCGTACGAGACGCTGGCCGGGCTCGTGGCGGCGCGGCTGGGCCGTATCCCCTCGGTCGGCGACAGCGTGGCCGTCGAGGGGTGGCGCCTGGACGTGGTGGACGCCTCGGGCCACCGGGCCGCCCGGGTGCTGCTGCACGCGCCGCTCGACGACGACCAGAGGGAGGGTGCGCGGTGACGGCCGTCCAGCTGCTGATCGGTCTGGCGACACTCGTCGTCAACGCCTTCTTCGTCGGCGCCGAGTTCGCGCTGATCTCCGTGCGCCGCAGCCAGATCGAACCGCACGCGGATGCGGGTGACCGGCGCGCGAAGAGCGTGCTGTGGGGCCTGGAGCACGTGTCCGCGCTGCTCGCGGCCGCGCAGCTCGGGATCACGCTGTGCACGCTGGTCCTCGGTGTGGTCGCGGAACCGGCGATCGCGCACCTGCTGGAGCCGGTGTTCCACACGCTGGGCGTGTCCAAGAGCGCGGGCCACGCCGTGTCCTTCGTGATCGCGCTGGCCCTGGCCACGTATCTGCACATGCTGCTCGGTGAGATGGTGCCGAAGAACATCGCCCTCGCCGAACCGGTGCACAGCGCGCTGCTGCTGGGCCCGCCGCTGGTCGCGCTGTCCCGGGCACTGCGTCCGGTGATCTTCACGGTCAACGCCTTCGCGAACGCGCTGCTCAAACTGCTCCGGGTCGAGGCCAGGAACGAGGTCTCGGCCACCTTCTCGGACGCCGAACTGGCCGAGATCGTCAAGGACGCCGGCGAGGCCGGCCTCATCGACGACCGCGCGCAGGAGCGGCTGCACGACGCGCTGGAGCTCGGCAGCCGCCCCGTGCGGGACGTCGTGGTCCCGCTGGAACGCGTGGTGTACGCGCGCGTGGGCGTCACCCCCGAGCAACTGGAGCGGCTGTCGGCCCAGTCCGGGTTCTCCCGCTTCCCGGTGGTCGACGAGGGGCGCCGGATCGTCGGCTACCTGCACGTGAAGGACGCGCTCGACGCCTCCCCCCGGGACGTGCCGTTCCGGCTCCGGGACATGCGGCCCATCGCCCGGGTACGCGAGATCACCCCCCTGGACGACGTCCTCACCGCGATGCGGGGCAGTCGTACGCATGTGGCGGCCGTCCTGGGGACGGACGGGCGGCTGGCGGGGCTGGTGACGATGGAGGACGTGCTGCGGGAGCTGTTCGGACAGCCTGCGTGAGGGGGTCTGGCCGACAGGGGGCGGGGACTGGCCGCGCGGGCCGGGCCGGCTGGGCGGGGCGGGTCGGCCGGGCGGGCCGGGTCGGCCGGGCGGGCCGGGTCGGCCGGGACTGATCGGCCGCCCCGCGGCTCATCGGCCCACCGAGGCGACCAGGGCGACCGACCGGTGGGTATGGAGCCGGGATAGCATCTCTGTCGCCATGCACATGAACGCCACGCCCCCTCCCGCACACACCAGCCTCGTCTCCGTCGGCGACTCCTTCACCGAAGGCATGTCGGACCTGCTGCCCGACGGCTCCTACCGGGGCTGGGCCGACCTCCTCGCCGCGCGGATGGCCGCCCGCACACCCGGCTTCCGGTACGCCAACCTCGCGGTGCGCGGCAAGCTGATCGGGCAGATCGTCGAGGAGCAGGTGCCGGTGGCGGCCGCGATGGGGGCCGACGTGATCACGCTGGTCGGCGGGCTGAACGACACGCTGCGGCCCAAGTGCGACATGGTGCGGGTGCGGGATCTGCTGACGGAGGCCGTGGAGCGGCTGGCGCCGTCGTGCAAGCAGCTGGTGCTGATGCGCAGCCCCGGCCGGCAGGGCCCGGTCCTCGAACGGTTCCGGCCGCGCATGGAGGAGCTGTTCGCCTGCGTCGACGAGCTCGCCGCACGGCACGGCGCGCTGGTGGTCGACCTGTACGGGGCGCCCTCGCTGGCCGACCCCCGGCTGTGGGACGTGGACCGGCTGCACCTGACCGCGGAGGGGCACCGCCGGGTCGCGGAGGCGGTCTGGCAGACGCTCGGCCACGAGCCCGAGGACACCGAGTGGCACACGCCGATGCCGCCGACCGTGCCGCCGGGGTGGGTCGCCCGGCGGGTCGCGGACGTGCGGTTCGCCCGGCGGCACCTGCTGCCGTGGATAGGGCGGCGGCTGACCGGCCGGTCCTCCGGAGACGGACTCCCGCCGAAGCGACCCGAGCTGCTGCCGTACGAGGGGCCTGCGGCGTAACGTCCGTTCCCGGAGGACGCGGGCCACGTCGGCCGCGGAGGAGCCGCAGCTGAGGGAGCTGGCGCCGGGACTGCGCGGCAGGACGCCGGCCTGCTGGTGCGCACCCGAGCCGGGCCACGCGGACGTACGGGCGGAGCCGGCCGAGAGCGGTGAGGCGGACGACGTGACGCCGGTCTCGTAGCTTCCGCCGAACCGGCCCGTGGCGTTGGCCTGCACGAATCGCCAGTAGAATCCGTACACGTGACTTCTGCGCCCGCCAAGCCCCGCATTCCGAACGTCCTCGCCGGACGCTACGCCTCCGCCGAGCTCGCCACGCTCTGGTCGCCCGAGCAGAAGGTGAAACTGGAGCGGCAGCTCTGGCTCGCCGTGCTCCGGGCCCAGAAGGACCTCGGGATCGAGGTCCCCGACGCGGCGATCGCCGACTACGAGCGCGTCCTCGACCAGGTCGACCTGGCCTCGATCGCCGAACGTGAGAAGGTCACACGGCACGACGTGAAGGCACGGATCGAGGAGTTCAACGACCTCGCCGGGCACGAGCACGTACACAAGGGCATGACCTCCCGCGACCTGACGGAGAACGTCGAGCAGCTGCAGATCCGGCTCTCGCTGGAGCTGATGCGCGACCGCACGGTGGCTGTCCTGGCCCGCCTGGCCAAGCTGGCCGCCGAGTACGGCGAGCTGGTCATGGCCGGCCGCTCCCACAACGTGGCCGCCCAGGCCACCACCCTCGGCAAGCGCTTCGCGACCGCCGCCGACGAGCTGCTCGTGGCGTACGGCAGGGTCGAGGAGCTCCTCACCCGCTACCCGCTGCGCGGCATCAAGGGCCCGGTGGGCACCGCGCAGGACATGCTGGACCTGCTCGGCGGGGATACCGCCAAGCTCGCGGAGCTGGAGCAGCGGATCGCCCGGCACCTGGGCTTCTCGCAGGCCTTCACCTCGGTCGGCCAGGTCTACCCGCGCTCGCTGGACTACGAGGTCGTGACCGCGCTCGTGCAGCTGGCCGCCGCGCCGTCCTCGCTGGCCAGGACGATCCGGCTGATGGCCGGGCACGAGCTGGTGACCGAGGGCTTCAAGCCCGGCCAGGTCGGCTCCTCCGCGATGCCGCACAAGATGAACACGCGCTCCTGCGAGCGCGTCAACGGCCTGATGGTCATCCTGCGCGGCTACGCCTCGATGACCGGCGAGCTGGCGGGCGACCAGTGGAACGAGGGCGATGTGTCCTGCTCGGTGGTGCGCCGGGTCGCGCTGCCGGACGCGTTCTTCGCCCTGGACGGCCTGCTGGAGACCTTCCTGACGGTCCTCGACGAGTTCGGCGCGTTCCCGGCGGTGATCGCCCGTGAGCTGGACCGCTACCTGCCGTTCCTCGCCACGACCAAGGTCCTGATGGGCGCGGTCCGGGCCGGTGTCGGCCGCGAGGTCGCCCACGAGGCCATCAAGGAGAACGCCGTCGCCACCGCGCTGGCGATGCGCGAGCAGGGCGCCGAGCGCAACGACCTGCTGGACAAGCTCGCCGGCGACGAGCGTCTCCCGCTCGACCGTGCGCGGCTGGGGGCGCTGATGGCGGACAAGCTGTCCTTCACCGGCGCGGCGGCCGACCAGGTCGGCGCCGTCGTCGGCCGGATCGAGGAGATCGTCAAGCGACACCCGGAGGCCGCGGGCTACACCCCGGGAGCGATCCTCTGACCCGCTTCACCCAGGCGGAGCTGGAGGCCGCCCGCGAGCGTCTGGTGCCGGACGTGGTCGCGGACGGCCTCCACGTCCTGTTCTGCGGCATCAACCCGGGTCTGATGACGGCGGCCACCGGCCACCACTTCGCGCGGCCCGGCAACCGCTTCTGGCCCGTGCTGCACCTGTCCGGGTTCACCCCGAGGCTGCTGAAGCCGTCGGAGCAGCGGGAGTTGCTGTCGTACGGGCTGGGCATCACGAACGTCGTGGCGCGGGCGACGGCCGGGGCCGACGAGCTGACCGACGAGGAGTACGTGGAGGGCGGGCGGCTGCTGGCGGCGAAGGTGACGCGGCTGCGGCCGCGGTGGCTGGCCGTGGTGGGGGTGACCGCCTACCGGGCCGCGTTCGGTGACCGCACGGCCCGGGTGGGGCCGCAGGAGCGGCTGATCGGGGACACGCGCGTGTGGGTGCTGCCCAACCCGAGCGGCCTGAACGCCCATTGGACGGCGGCGACGATGGCCGAGGAGTTCGCACGGCTGCGGGAGGCTGCGCAGGCTTAACGGGTCGCGCCGGCCCAGTGGGTCGCGCGCGGCCCACGGGTCACGGGGGGTCTATGTCCGTGACCAGCGCGAGGAGCTGGAACGGCAGTTCCTTGTCCCACTGGGAGATCCCGAGGGCGACATAGCGCCCCACTCCCGGCGGCTGCCAGAGGTGCAGGTCCGGCACGTGTCCGCTCAGAGTGCTCCAGGGCTCGGGTATGGCCTCGCCCTGCAGGACGCGGTCGAGTATTCCGGCCAGGCTGAACATCTGCGGCGGCCCCCAGCGTGCGCTGAGCCGCTCGCCGAGGCCGTCCCGGTCGAACTCGTACTGCGCCTCCGTCTCCTCCCGTTCCGTCCCGTCGTCCTCCCAGAACTCGTCGCTGGTCTGTAACTCGGCCGTGAAGTAGCCGGGTCCGGACTCGCCGACGTCCGTCCTGCCGTGCTCCTCGGGGAACTCCCGGGTGCACAGCAGATCGATGACGGCGAGGTACTGGGCGATGTCCATGCGATCCAGTAAAGCGGGCGCCACTGACAATTGGCGGGGTGTCAGGCGTCGGGCGGGTCCGAGCTCCACGCTCCGGCGAGGAGCGTGGCCGCCGTCCCAGTTGCTGCGGAGGACCAACCACCGCGCGCTCCCTCGGCCCAGGCGGGCGCGGCCGGCTGTTCATCGACATGTCGACACCGTGGGAGCCGGCGCTCGCGCCGGCCCCGGCCCCGGTGCGGCAGCTCGCCGCGCGGTACGGCGCTGAGGGCGACGGCGGCAACCGTGCGGGGCCGTGCTGGAGCGGGCCCGGCTGACCGAGGGCCCGCGGGATCACGGGGCCCGGCTCTCGCCGGGGTCCGGTGTGCCGAGTACCATCCGCCCCACACGGCGCACGAGCGGGGAGGACGGACGGTGGCGCGGCTGACCGGCGGGGATCCCTCGCTGCTGCGAAGGATCAATTCCGCGGTGGTGCTGCACGCGCTGCGTGCCACGGACTGCGCGACGCTCACGGAGATCACCCGGGTGACGGGGCTGTCCCGGCCGACCGTGGAGGGCGTCGTCGAGGGGCTCATCGAGGCCGGTCTCGTCGTCGAGAAGGCGGCCGAGGAGGGCGCCACCCGGCGGCAGGGGCGGCCCGCACGGCGGTTCCGGTTCCGGGGCGAGGCCGGGCACCTGCTGGGCCTGGAGATCGGCGCGCACCGCGTGGCGGCGCTCCTGGCCGACCTGGACGGGCGGATTCTGGGCGCCCAGGCCAAGGACGTCTCCGAGACGGCCGACGCCGACGAGCGCCTGGAGCGGCTGCGCAGCGCGGTGGCCGAGCTGCTGCGGCGGGCCGGGGTGGCGCGCGGCTCGCTGCGGGCGGTCGGCGTCGGCACGCCGGGGATCGTGGAGGCCGACGGCACCGTACGGCTGGGCACCGCGCTGCCCCAGTGGACCGGCCTGCGCCTGGGCGAACGGCTCAGCCGCTCCTTCAAGTGCCCGGTCCTGGTCGAGAACGACGCCAATGCCGCCGCCGTCGCCGAGCACTGGAAGGGCGCCGCGACCGAGTCGGACGACGTCGTGTTCGTACTGGCCGGGCTGAGCCCGGGCGCCGGCGCGCTGATCGGCGGACGGCTGCACCGCGGCTACGGCGGGGCCGCCGGCGAGATCGGCGCGCTGCACCTGCTGGGCCGGGAGGCGACGCCGGAGGCGCTGCTGTCCACCACGCACGAGCCGCTGCACCCGCTCGACGAACAGGCGGTCGCCGAGGTGTTCACGCTCGCCCGGGAGGGCGACCAGCGGGCCCGGGCCGCCGTCGACCGGTTCATCCAGCGGCTGGTGCACGACGTCGCGGCGCTCGTCCTCGCCCTCGACCCGGAGCTGGTGGTGATCGGTGGCTGGGCGGCCGGGCTGGACGGCGTCCTCGAGCCGCTGCGCCACGAACTCGCCCGCTACTGTCTGCGTCCCCCCAGGGTGACGCTGTCCCTCCTCGGGGAGGCGGCCGTGGCGACGGGCGCCCTGCGACTCGCCCTCGACCATGTCGAGGAGCAGCTGTTCGCGGTGGAGGGCACGGTGACGGCGCGGCGCTGACCGGGTCCCCGCAGGCCCGCCGGTGCAACGCGCCGCCCCCCGGAGGGGTTCCGGGGCGCGGCGGGCGCGGCTCCCGGCGAGGCCGGTGCTCGCCCGGCCCCGGCGGACGGCCTAGGAAGCCTGGCGCTCGGGTCCGTGGTGTATCTCCACGCCGCCGGAGTCGCCGAAGGTCAGCCGGCAGGTGTCCGCGCGGTAGGTGGCGACGGAGAGCGCGGCGGTGCGGCCCCGGGCGAAGAAGCGGGTGGTGACGACGAGGACGGGCGCGCCGGGGAGCCGGTCGAGTTCCTTGGCGTCGTCCGCGCGGGCCGAGCCGAGTTCCACGGCGCGGTCCTCGCCCTCCAGCTCCAGGTGCTGGAGCTCGCGCAGCACGGCACGCGCGTGTGCGGGTCCGGAGGGCGCGTCGATCCCGGACAGGCCGGGGACCGAGGACGCCGGGATGTAGAGCAGCTCGGCGGCGACGGGCTGGCCGCGCGAGACACGGGAGCGGCGCACGATGTGCACGGCCTCGTCGGGGCCGGTCTCCAGGGCGGAGGCGACGGCGGCGGGCGGCGCGGCCTGCGCGCAGTCGACGGGCTGCCAGGCGTCGCCGGGCGCACCCGGCCAGGCGTGGTGCTCGGTGCCGACGGCCACGCCCACGCGCGGCGGCGCCACGGTCGTGCCGACGCCGCGCCGCCGCTGGAGCCGGCCTTCCAGTTCGAGTTGTTCGAGGGCCTGGCGGAGCGTGGCGCGGGCGACGCCGAAACGGGCGGCGAGGTCGCGCTCGTTCGGCAGGATCTCGCCCACGGCGAACTCCGAGTCCAGTGCCTCGCTGAGCACGGTCTTGAGATGCCAGTACTTCGGTTCCGGCACCGGTTCCAGCTGCGTGGTCCCCACCCTGTCCTCCGCAATCGCCGTGGCCCGCGGCGTTTTAGCGCCCTTGTTTATTAAAGGTTGTTGCACTTATCTGCGACCATAGGGCGGCCCCCATCCTTGGTCAAGACCAATCCTCGATCCCATAGGCAACACAGAGGTGTGCGCCGCGGAGCGTTCACACGGTGTTCTCGCACACGGCTCAGCGGCCGGCCGGGGAGCGCAGCTTGTCGGGGTTGCGAGCGATGTACACCATCCGGGCGCGCAGGGCGCGTTCAGGCCGGTACCGGGGCGAGACGGAGGCCCGGGGGGCTACCCGTCGGTAGGAATTGCTGACAGTCTGTCTACCCGCGACGTCCGCCAGCGAGTCCAGACGAGGAGCAGCACCATGTCCGCCACCGTCTCCTTCCCGGTCCCCTCACCGCACGGCCCGCGGACCGTGACCGTCTCCTACGCGCGCGTGGGCAGCGGCGAACCGCTGCTTCTGCTGCACGGCATCGGCCACCACCGGCAGGCCTGGGACCCGGTGGTGGACGTCCTCGCCACCGAGCGCGAGGTGATCGCCGTGGACCTGCCCGGCTTCGGCGTGTCCCCCGGCCTGCCGGACGGGCTGGCGTACGACCTGCCCTCGACGACCGCGGTGTTCCGCGCGTTCTGCGAGGCGCTGGAACTCCAGCGCCCGCATGTCGCGGGCAACTCGCTCGGCGGCCTGATCGCCCTGGAACTCGGCCGCGAGAAGCTCGTACGGTCCGTCACCGCGCTGTCCCCCGCCGGGTTCTGGTCCGATGCCGAGCGCGTCTACGCCTTCGGCGTCCTGAAGTCGATGCGCGGGATCTCCCGGCGGCTGCCGCTGCCGCTGGTGGAGCGGGCGGCGCGCACGGCGGCCGGCCGGGTGGCCCTGACGAGCACGATCTACGCCCGCCCCACCCGCCGTTCACCCGAGGCCGTGGTCGCCGAGACGCTCGCGCTGGCGACCGCGACCGGGTTCGACGAGACCCTACGGGCCGGTACGGCGGTGCGGTTCACCGACGACATCCCCGGCATCCCCGTCACCCTGGCCTGGGGCTCCAGCGACCGGCTGCTGGTGCCACGGCAAGGCGTGAGGGCCAAGGGCATCATCCCCAAGGCGCGGCTGGTGCGGCTGCCCGGCTGCGGTCACGTCCCGATGAACGACTACCCGGCGCTGGTCGCCCGCGTCATCCTCGACGGCAGCCGCTGACCGGCGCGGGATCCGGGACAACGCGCCGGAGCCCAGGGCGACTCCGGCTCCCACGAGGGCGCTGCCCGCGGCCTGGGCGGCCCCGTAGGAGCCCGTTCCGACGAGCGGCGCGGTGCAGGCGGCGGCCACCGGGATGAGCCCGGAGAACAGCGTGGCCCGCTCCGCGCCGATGCGCTGCATACCCATGTACCAGCACACGAAGCCGACGACCGTGACGACCGCCGCCTGCCACAGCAGCGCGGCGGCCTCCGTGGCGCCGGGGCGCCGCAGCCAGCCACCGCCGTCGAGGAGCACTCCGGCCACGGCCGCCTCGACGGCGGCGACACCGCACACCGTGGCGGACAGCAGGCGCGGCCCGAGCGGCCGCAGCACCGGTACGGCGAGGACCGCGAAACCCACCTCACCGGCCAGCGCGCACGCCGAGAAGGCGATCCCGGCGCCGTCGGTGCGGCCCCACCCCTGGACCGTGAACGCGCCGACGGCGACGAGCGACGCCCCGTAGAGCACGGCCGGCCGGGGACGCCGCCCGTCGAGCAGCGGCACGACGACCGCCACCACCACGGGCGCGCAGCCCACGAAGACACCCGGAATCGCCGGTTCCGAGCTGCGTTCCGCGGCGATGACGGCGAGGTTGAAACCGACCATGCCCACCGCCGCGAGGAGGGCGAGGCGGGCCCACTGGCGGGGCGCGAGCCCGCGCAGGGGTGCGCGTCCGCCCCGGCCGGTCAGCGGGAGCAGCAGCAGGCAGGCCAGGGCGTAGCGCAGGAACTGGCCGCCCGCGTACGGGAAGTCGCCCAGGACGCTGTTGGCGGTGAAGGAGCCGCCGACGAGGACGCAGGCGAGCGCGGCGAGGAGGGCGCCGCGGGTGGTGGCGTTCATGACCGCGACGCTAGGAAGCTTCGCGGTCCGGTTTAAGGTCCAGTGCCATGACGTCATCGGGGACCAATCCGGGCGGGCTCGTGGGCTCCGCCGCGTGGGAACTGCTGCTGCCGGCCGCCTCGGCACCGGCACGCGCGCGTGGCCGCTCCCTGCAGGCGGCGCTGCGCGAGGCGATCCGCTCGGGGCGCCTGGCCGCGGGCACACGGCTGCCGTCGAGCCGGGACCTCGCGGCCGACCTCGGGGTGTCGCGCGGGCTGGTCACCGAGGCGTACGAGCAGTTGACCGCCGAGGGCTATCTGCGCAGCGGCCGGGGCGCGGGGACCTGGGTGGGCGGGGCCGTACGGTCCGCCCCGCCACACGCGCGTGACCTGGCGCCGCGCTCCCTGGGCGGGCGGGCCGACTTCGTCCCCGGGACGCCGGACCTGTCGCTGTTCCCACGCGCCGCCTGGACCGCCGCGCACCGCGGCGTCCTGGCCGAGCTGCCGCACCACGACCTCGGCTACCCGGACCCGCGCGGGCTGCCGCGCCTGCGCACGGCTCTCGCGGAGCTGCTGACCCGCCGCCGGGGCGTGGTCGCCGACCCGGAACGGATCGTGGTCGTCTCCGGTGTCGCCCAGGCCACCACCCTGCTCGGATTCGCGCTGCACGCGCGCGGGATGCGCACGGTCGGCGTGGAAGACCCGGGCAGCCCGCAGCACGACGCCCTGTACGCCTCGGCCGGCATGGCCACGGTGCCGTTGCCGGTGGACTCCGGGGGCCTGGCCATCGGCCCGCTGCGCGACTCGGGCGTACGGGCGGTGACGACGACGCCGGCCCACCAGTTCCCCACCGGTATCGCGTACTCCGCCCGGCGCCGCGCCGAACTGCTCGACTGGGCCCGGTCCGTGGACGGCCTCGTCCTGGAGGACGACTACGACGGCGACTTCCGCTACGACCGCGCTCCCGTGGGCGCCCTCCAGGGTCTCGACCCGGACCAGGTCGCCTACGCGGGATCGGTCAGCAAGTCCCTCGCTCCGGGGCTGCGGCTGGGCTGGCTGCTGGTGCCCCAGTGGCTGGCCGGCGAGGTCGTGGAGCGCAAACGGACCATGGACCTGGGCCATCCCGCCCTGGACCAGGCGCTGTTCGCCCGGTTCCTGGAGCGCGGCGACTACGACCGTCAGCTGCGCCGCTGCCAGCGCGCCTACCGCGAGCGGCGGGACGTCCTGGTCGCCGCGCTGGCGGAGCACTTCCCGGACGCCCGGGTGTCCGGGATCGCCGCGGGACTGCACGCCATCGCCGAACTGCCCGAGCGGTACGGGGCGGAGGAGCACTTCGTCGCACGGCTGGCCGCGGCCGGCGTCGTGGTGCGTCCGCTGAGCGCCTACACGCACGCGCGTGCCGGCGGTCCCGGGGTGCGTCTGGTCCTGGGGTACGCGCACCTGCCCCCGGCGCGGATCCGTGAGGGAGTGAAGCTGATGGCGGAGGCGATCGCCGTCTGACGGCGGGGGCCCGGCCATGGGGAGTCGCCGCGGACATGCCGCTCGGCCCGGTCGTGCCGGACGGGGTCGAGGGCAGGGCGAACTTCGAGGCCGTCGCGCAGGGCGACCCGGGCGTGCCGCTGGGCCGTGAGCTGCAGATCGCCGAGCTGCTGCGGTTCGTCGAGCACCGGCGGATCACGGGCACGCTGTGGCTGACGGCCGACGTCCACCACGCCTCCGCCCAGCACTACGACCCTTCGCGGGCCGCGTTCAAGGACTTCGAGCCGTTCTGGGAGTTCGTCTCCGGCCCGCTCAACGCCGGCGCCTTCCCGGCCAACGCGCTCGACGGCACGTTCGGCCCGGACCGCGCCTTCGTCAAGGCGCCGTCCGCGTCGAACGTGTCGCCGGCCGGGGGCTACCAGTTCTCCGGCGAGGTCGACATCGACGGCGACAGCGGGGAACCGACGGTCGGCTGCGCGAGCAGGACGGCACCGTGCTGTTCACGCAGGTGCTGCGGCCGGGCCGGGTCGGCCGGTAACTCCCGCAACTCCCGTACGCTCTTCACCCGCGCCGCGCACCGGCGTCATCCCCCGGTGCGCGGCGCGCTGCGGAGAAAGCGGCCGGATGAAACAGCAACAATAGAAAAAACAATAAATGGGACAGAAGCATGCTTTACCCATCAGTCACAAAGCGTTCGTGATCACGCAACACCCTTCCTTCACAGTGGCTGCATGACTCGAGACATATCTGATGTGACGCGTGCGAAGGACGGACGTCCGGTGCACCACTGGCGACGGGACCTCGTCGAACTCGCCGCCCTGTTCACGGCCGTCGCGGTGGCGGACGTGGTGGCGAACCTCGTCGGCCACGGCCCGGACGGTCCGGCGCTGCTGGTGATCTCGGCGATCATGCTGGCCGCGACCGCGGGATTCCACACCTGGTGGGCACGTCGGCACGGCCACGCACCCCCGGCCGGTGATACCGGCGCCCGGCCGGGCGCCGAGGTGCGCCAGGCCGGGCCGTCCGCCGAGCCCGCGGCGACGCCCGACGCCGTGGCCGGGTCGAGCACGCTGTGGCGGATGCGGACGACGGTGAAGGACGAACCGGGATCGCTGGCCGCGCTGTGCACGGCGCTGGCCGGGCGGCGGGTCGACATCCTGAGCCTGCAGACGCATCCGCTGGCCGAGGGCACGGTGGACGAGTTCCTGCTGCGGGCCCCGGGCGAGCTGGGGGCGGCCGAGATCAGCCGGGTGGTCTCCCTGGCCGGCGGCACGAGCATCTGGATCGAGCGGGCGGACGCGCACGATCTCGTGGACGCGCCGACCCGGGTGCTCGGTCTCGCCGCCCGCACGGCGCTGGACGCGGCCGAACTGCCGCTGGCGCTCCGGCAGTTGCTGGGACGGTGCACCATCCGTTCGCTGCCGGCCACGCCGGTCGGCGGCGGGCGCGGGCCGGAGGCCGTTCCGGTGGAGGGGGTACTGGAGGACACCGTCCTGCGGCTGCGGGCGCCGGAAGGCGGAGTGATCACCGTCGAGCGGCCGTATCTGCCGTTCACACCGACGGAGTTCGCGCGGGCGCGGGCGCTGGTGGAGCTGGACGCCCGGCTCGGTCCGCGGATCCCGCGCAGCCAGGACGTACTGACGCTGCCCGAGGGCAACTCCATCACCGTACGCCGGGCCGACACGCGCGACGTGGAGGCGGCGAAGGCGATGCACGAGCGCTGCTCGGCACGGACCCTGAGCATGCGGTACCACGGGCCGGTCGGCGACGCCGACCGCTACCTCAACCACCTGCTCAGTCCCCGCTTCGGGCGGACGCTGGCGGTGCAGACCGCGTCCGGCCGCGTCGTCGGCCTCGGCCACCTGCTGTGGGACGGCGACGAGACGGAGGTCGCGCTGCTCGTCGAGGACGAGTGGCAGCGGCGCGGCATCGGCAGCGAACTGCTGAGCCGGCTGGTGGCGCTGGCGGTCGACGCGGGCTGCGACAGCGTGTACGCGGTGACGCAGGCGTCCAACACCGGCATGGTCGCCGCGATGCGCGGCCTGGGCCTCCCCCTCGACTACCAGATAGAGGAGGGCACCCTGGTCATCACCGCCCGTCTGGACGCCACCCCGGTCGGCTCGCGCCTGTCGCACGACAGCGACGGGAGCAGCCGTCCGGCGGACGGACCGCGCGGGACTGACCCCGCCCGCCCGCGGTGACGCACGGCCCGGCATGCCGGTACGCCGGGTCATGCGTCAGGGCGGCCTCCGCCCCGACGGTGCCCCGGCGTGCCCGCCCCCGCGCCGGCCTCACCGTCCCGCGCGTCACCCGTCACCGCGTGGGCCTCCGGCACCCGGCTCAGCCCACCGTCTCCCGGTGTCGCGCGGGAGCCGGCCCTCCCGCCCCCTCCCCCAGCGCCCGGTCCAGGTCCGCCCACAGGTCCTCGACGTCCTCCAGCCCCACCGACAGCCGCAGCAGCCGGTCGCTGACGCCCGCGCCCCGGCGGTCCTCGGTGTCGACGATGCGGTGGCTGATGGACGCCGGGTGCTGGATGAGGGTGTCGACGCTGCCCAGGCTCACGGCGGGGGTGATCAGCCGGACCCGGGCGATCACCTCGTGGGGGTCGCCGTGCGCCTCGAAGGCGATCATCGCGCCGCCCAGCCGCGGGTAGCGGACGCGGGCGACGCGCGGGTCGGCGGTGAGGCGGCGGGCCAGTTCGGCGGCGTTCGCGGAGGCGGCCCGTACCCGCACCGGGAGCGTGGACAGCCCCCGGAGCAGCAGGTAGCCGGCCAGCGGGTGCAGGACGCCGCCGGTGGCGAACCGCACCTGCCTGAGCCGCCGCGCGAACTCCTCGTCGCAGGCCACCACGCCCGCCAGTACGTCACCGTGCCCCCCGAGGTACTTGGTGGCGCTGTGCAGTACCAGCCGGGCGCCGTGTTCGGCCGGGCGTTGCAGCACGGGCGTGGCGAAGGTGTTGTCCGCCAGCAGCGGCACACTGCCGCAGGCGTGGGCGAGGGCGCGCAGGTCGAGTTCGGCGAGGGTGGGGTTGGCCGGTGACTCGACCATGACCAGCCCGGTGTCGGGGCGCAGCGCGTCCGAGATCCCGGCCGGGTCGGTCCACGTCACCTCCGTGCCGAGCAGGCCGGCGGTCAGCAGGTGATCGCTGCAGCCGTAGAGGGGACGTACGGCGACGACGTGGCGCAGGCCGGTCGAGGCGCGTGCGAGGAGGACGGCGCTGAGCGCGGCCATGCCGCTGGCGAAGGCCACCGCGGCCTCGGTGCCCTCCAGCCGGGCCAGGGCGGTCTCGAAGCGGGCCACGGTCGGGTTGCCCAGCCGCCCGTAGACCGGCGGGCCGACGGGTTCCGCGCCGTCGGTGGCGAAGGCGTCGATGCGGGCGGCCTCGGCGCGGCTGTCATAGGAGGGGTAGGTGGTGGACAGGTCGATCGGCGGGGCGTGCAGCCCCTGCCGGGCGAGGTCGTCACGGCCGGCGTGTACGGCCTCGGTGGCGAGTGCTCTCGACGCGGTGCGCGCGTCGTCGTGTGCGCGGATGCTCGCTGGGTCCATGAGCGGAAGGGTGAACACCGAACGGTCCTCCGGTCACGTACTCCGTGTTACGTTCGGGCCATGGCCGAATCCGTCGTACTGGATCCGGTGGACCTGCATCTGCTGCGCCTGCTGCAGAACGACGCCCGGACCACCTACCGCGACCTCGCCGCGCAGGTCGGTGTCGCGCCCTCGACCTGTCTGGACCGGGTGGCCCGGCTGCGCCGCTCGGGCGTGATCCTCGGCCATCAGCTGCGGCTCGATCCGGCGAAGCTGGGGCGCGGGCTGGAGGCGTTGCTGTCGGTGCAGGTCAGGCCGCACCGGCGGGAGTTGGTGGGGCCGTTCGTGGAGCGGATCCGGGCGCTGCCGGAGTCGCGGACGGTGTTCCACCTGACCGGGCCGGACGACTATCTGGTGCACGTCGCGGTCGCGGACATGGCGGACCTGCAGCGGCTGGTCCTTGACGAGTTCACGGCACGGCGCGAAGTGGCCCGCGTGGAGACCCGGTTGATCTTCCAGCAGTGGGACTGCGGACCGCTGCTGCCACCCGGCACGCCCTCAGCTGAACCGGGGTGACGCGGCCGTCGGTCCCGTACGAGGATGGCCGCATGTCTCAGACGAAGAGCCCGCTGCCCCGCGAGGTCGCCGACGCGTACGTCGACGACCTCATCGCCCTCGATCCGGTCATCGGTACCTACCTCGGCGTCAAGGAGAGTTCGAGCAGGCTGCCCGACTTCTCGCCGGCGGGCCAGGAGGCCCGGGCGGAACTGGCGCGGGCCACGCTGGCCCGGCTCGACGAGGCCGAGCGTCAGCCCGGCGCGGACAGCGACCAGGAGCGCCGCTGCGGACGGCTGCTGCGCGAGCGGCTGACCGCCCAGCTCGCGGTGCACGAGGCCGACGAGGGCCTGCGCGAGGTCGGCAACCTGGGGACACCCGGGCACGCGGTGCGGGACATCTTCACCGTGACGCCGGCGCAGACGGAGGAGGACTGGGCGGCGATCGCCCAGCGGCTGCGCGCGGTGCCGGCCGCGCTGGCGGGCTACCGCGAGTCGCTGGCGCTCGGACTGGAACGCAAGCTGTACGCGGGCCCGCGCCCCGCGGCCACCTTCGTCGAGCAGCTCACCGAGTGGTCGGACACGGACGGCAAGGGCCGCGGCTGGTACGAGGACTTCGCCGCCGCCGGTCCCGAGGCGCTGCGCGCGGAGCTGGACGAGGCCGCCCGCGCGGCGACCGCTGCCGTGGCAGAGATGCGGGACTGGATGCGGGACGTGTACGCGCCGGCCGTCGAGGGGGAGCCCAACACGGTGGGCCGGGAACGGTACGCCCGCTGGGCACGCTACTACAACGGCACCGACCTGGACCTGGACGAGGCGTACGCGTACGGCTGGGCCGAGTACCACCGCCTGCTCGGCGAGATGCGGCAGGAGGCCGAGAAGATCCTGCCCGGCGCCGAGACGCCGTGGGTGGCGCTGGCGCACCTGGACGAGCACGGCCGGCACATCGAGGGCGTCGACGAGGTCCGCGAGTGGCTGCAGGGTCTGATGGACCGGGCGATCGGGGAACTGGACGGCACGCACTTCGAACTCGCCGAGCGGGTGCGGAGGGTGGAGGCGTGCATCGCGCCGCCCGGCGGGGCGGCGGCCCCGTACTACACTCCCCCGTCGCAGGACTTCTCGCGCCCCGGCCGCACCTGGCTGCCGACGATGGGGCAGACCCGGTTCCCGGTGTACGACCTGGTGTCGACCTGGTACCACGAGGGCGTGCCGGGTCACCACCTCCAGCTCGCGCAGTGGGCGCACGTGGCCGAGGACCTCTCCCGCTACCAGGCCTCGGTCGGCGGGGTCAGCGCCAACGCGGAGGGCTGGGCGCTGTACGCGGAGCGGCTGATGGACGAGCTCGGCCACCTCTCCGGGCCCGAGGAGCGGCTGGGCTACCTCGACGCGCAGATGATGCGGGCGGCCCGGGTGATCGTGGACATCGGTATGCACCTGGAGCTGGAGATCCCCGCGGACTCGCCGTTCCACCCCGGTGAGCGGTGGACGCCGGAGCTGGCCCAGGAGTTCTTCGCCGCGCACAGCAGCCGGCCGGCGGACTTCGTGGAGAGCGAGCTGACCCGCTATCTGACGATTCCCGGCCAGGCGATCGGCTACAAGCTGGGCGAGCGGGCCTGGCTGCTGGGCCGGGAGAACGCCCGCAAGCGGCACGGCGACGCCTTCGACCTGAAGGCCTGGCACATGGCGGCCCTCTCCCAGGGGTCACTCGGGCTGGACGACCTGGTGGACGAACTGTCCCGGCTCTGACCTGTCGAGGCCTGACGGGGCGAGCCCCCTCCCGGGGGGAGGGGGCTCGGCGCGCAGGGGGCGGCGCTAGCCGTTGGTGACGTCCGGGACCGGTGAGTGCTGCAGGACCCAGGGGCTTGTACATGTCAGGATCGGGTGGATCGGGGGCGGTGGCGGGGAGTCGGATTCCGAGCAGGTCGTTTCCCAGACCTGCCCGGCCGTGGTCAGGACGTCGATCTTGATACTGTTCGCGGTGTTGCTGTGTTGGTTGATGGCCACACCGCAGGCCGTGGTCGGATAGTTGGCCAGATTGCTGAGATCGGTCCACAGGAAGCCGGGTACGGCACCGCTGATGTCCCGGATGCCCGCGTAGGTCCTGCCGCCGCTGAGCGCGGCCCTCAGTTCGTAGTTCTCGTTGTACTGGACCGCGTCGATGTCGGCGCACGGTGCGGCTGTTCCCGTCGCTCCGGTGGTGCCCGTGGGGCCGGGCGGTCCGGTGGGACCAGTCGCTCCGGTCGCGCCCGTGGCTCCGGTCGCGCCCGTGCCTCCGGTCGCACCCGTGGGGCCGGTCGCACCCGTGGGGCCGGTCGCCCCCGTCGCGCCCGTGGCTCCGGTCGCGCCCGTGTGGCCGGTGGGGCCGGTTGGCTTGCATTGGTCGTTGCCGTTGGGGCCTGGGGTCGCCTTCGGGGACTGCTCGTTGCGATGGTGGCGCGGGCCGTCGCATTCGTCACCGTTGGCCGCGCGGACCTTGGTGGCCCCGTGGCCGGTCATGCTGCGAGCCGCGGCGGCGGCGGGGCTGGCCACTCCGGCTGCGAGGACCAGGGCGAGTGAGGCCACCATCCCGGCCTTTCTGACCCTGTCGCGGGCCAGCGGCCCAAGCAGGGAGGTCCTGTGGTCAGGACTCATGGTCGTGCTCCTTGACTCGAAGCGGTCCGGGGGAGTCCCGGACGCGAGTCCGATGAAGTGCCGGACTCCAGTGCGAGCGTGACCCGGTCATTCGATCTCGGCCAATTCGGACGGTCCAAAGGAGGATATTTATCCTCAAGTCGGACCAATCCCGGCCTTCCGAAGAGGCACGTCTTACCCTGCGTCACCCGATCACCCCGACGCACGGCCGATCGGGCGCCCTCGGCACCCGCTCTGCGCGTGGAGCGACGGCCGCGCAGCGGATGTGTGCCAGATTGACCGCCGTGAAGCCGCAGACCCTGTGCCTGTGCATGATCGTCAAGAACGAGGCCCGCGTCATCGAGCGCTGCCTGGAGTCGGTACGGCCCCTCATCGACACCTGGGTGATCTCCGACACCGGGTCCACCGACGGCACCCAGGAACTGATCCGCAAGGTGCTGGACGGCATCCCCGGTGAACTCGTCGAGGAGAAATGGGTTGACTTCGGGCACAACCGGACCAGCAACATCCGCCGGGCCCGCGGCAGGGCCGACTACCTGCTCACCCTCGACGCCGACCACGTGCTGCGTCAGGACGCCCCTCTGCCCCGGCTCACCGCGACGTCGTACATGCTGCGTTACGACACCCCCGGCACCCAGCACCGGTTCAAGCACCTCATGCACGGTGACCTGGAGTGGCGTTACGAGGGCGTCACCCACGAGTACCCGTGCACCGACTCCCCCGACACGCAGGAGAACCTGGACGCGCTGGTCATCGAGGACCACGCCGACGGCGGCTGCCGCGCCGAGAAGTTCGAGCGGGACGCCCGGCTGCTGCGCCGCGAACTCGACCGCGACCCGGACAATCCGCGCACCGTCTTCTACCTGGCCAACACCGAACGCGACCTCGGGCACGCCGAGGACGCCATCGCCCTCTACGAACGCCGTGCCGCGATGGGCGGTTGGCCCGAGGAGGTGTACGTCTCCCTGCTGGAGTCCGGGATCCTGCGGGCGGAGCGCACCGACGACTGGCCGGGCGCGATGGACGCGTTCAGCAGGGCCTGGGAGGCACGCCCCCAACGGCTCGAAGCCTGCTACGAGTTGGCGTCCCGGCTGCGGATGAAGGGCCGGTACCGCACCGCGCACGCCCTCCTCGCCACGACGATCGGCCGGCCGGAACCCGACGACCTGCTCTTCACCCGGTCCTGGGTGTACCGGTGGGGGCTGCTCTTCGAGTTCTCCATCACCGCCCACTGGGTGGGCGACCACACCGCCGCCGTCCGCGCCTGCGACCTGCTGCTCGCCCTGCCGGACCTGCCCGAGTCCATTCGCCAACAGGTCATCGCCAACCGGCAGTTCTCGGCGCCGTACGTCACCACCGTCCCCGAGCCCGCCTCCCCCGGGCGCCGGAAGCGGCCCGGCAGGAGCCGGAAGAGGTGAGGCGCGCGGACGGTGTCACGCCGCGGCCAGGCAGTCGTCCGGCCAGTCGACGACACGCTGTTCGGAGGCTGTCGTAAGACTCCCGATGATCACAAACCGCCTACCGCACGCCCCGCTGCCGCAGCACCGACCCCGATCTGCCCTTGACCACTTCCAGCTGCGCGTGAATCCGCCGCCGCAGGTCGGCGACGTGGCTGACGATGCCGACGCTGCGGTCCCGTTCGCGCAGTGAGTCGAGGACGTCGAGGACCTCGTCGAGGGTCTGGTCGTCGAGGCTGCCGAACCCCTCGTCGATGAAGAGGGTGTCCAGCCGCACCCCGCCGGCCTCGTCGGTGACGACGTCCGCGAGGCCGAGGGCGAGCGCGAGCGAGGCGAAGAAGGTCTCGCCGCCGGACAGGGTGGCCGTGTCCCGTTCGCGGCCGGTCCAGGCGTCGACGACATGCAGCCCGAGCCCGCTGCGGCCGCGTCCGCTGCGGTCGGCGGAGTGGACGAGGGTGTAGCGGCCGGAGGACATGCGCTGCAGCCGTACCGTCGCGGCGGCGGCGACCTGTTCCAGGCGGGCCGCCAGCACGTAGGACTCCAGACGCATCCTGCGTTCGTTGTCGGCGGAGGTGCCCGCGGTGAGGGCGGCCAGGCGGGCCACGCGCTCGTGCTCCTCGCGCAGCGGCGCCAGCCGTCGTACGCCGTCGGTCGCGCGGGCGGAGAGCCGGTCCAGCTCGGCGCAGCAGCGGGCGGCCGCGTCGTGGGCGGAGGCGGCCTCGCGCAGCCGCCGGGCCGCGTCGGCGGCGGCCTGTTCGGCCGCGGCGAGGTCGGCGGGCGGCTGCTGGGCCGCCGCGGCGGTCTCGGGCTCCGCGAGGACGGCGCGTACGGCGGCCTCCTCGTGCTGCCAGGCGTCCAGGCGGTGCTGGAGCTCGCGGTGGGCCGCGTCGTCGAGCAGCGCGGCGGCCGCCGCCTGCGGGGTCTCGAAGCCGGCGCGGTAGGCGGCGTCGGCCAGGCGGGCGTCGGCGTCCTTGAGGCGCTGGGCGGTGTCCTCGGCGGCGCGCGCGGTGTCGGCGGCCTCGGTGAGCAGCGCCGCCCGCCGTTCCAGCTGGGCGGCTCGCGCGGCCACGCTGTCGGCGCCGCCCCGGGCCTGGGCCAACTCCTGTTCCAGCGCGGCCTGTTCGCGTTCGAGGGCCTCGCGGCGGGTGAGCCGGGAGGCGGCCCGGACCGCGGCCTGCTGCCGGTCCGCCAGGCGCCGCTCGCGCTCGTGCTCGGCCCGGCGCAGCTCCTCGCGGGCGGCGTGCAGCCCGGAGGCGTCCCGGCGGGCGCGCGCGTACTCCTGCTCCAACTCGTCGGCCTCGGCGGCGAGCCGGGCCGTGGGTGTGTCGCCCGCCTCGGCGGTCGCGGCGGCCAGTGCCTCCCGTACGACGCCCAGGCGCCGCTCGTCCTCGGCGTGCCGTTCCTCGGCGCGCTGGCAGGCGGCGAGCGCCTGCTCCTCCGTCTCGCGGTCGACGTGCCCGGCGACCCTGCGGGCGGGGGCGGGGTGTGCGGTGGCGCCGCAGACGGCGCAGGGCTCTCCGTCGGTGAGGTTCGCGGCGAGTTCGGCGGCGATGCCGTTCAGGCGCTGTTCCTTGAGGTCGAGCCAGTGAGCGCGGGCGTCCAGCGCGCGGGCCTGCGAGGCGACGGCGCGTCGCTGGGCCTCCTCGGTGTCACCGGCCAACTGGTCGCGCGTCCGTGCCGCGTCGAGGCGTCGCCGGGTGGGTTCGCGCTGGACGGCGAGCTGTTCGGCCCGGGTGGCGGCCTCCTGCGCGGACTCGACGCGGGCCTGGAGGGACGCGCGCGTGGTGTCCCACTCGGCGAGCCAGTTCTCGGCCTCGCGCAGCACGTCCTCGTCGGCGCGCTGCTGACGGTCCAGGCCGGCGCGTTCCGTGACGAGTTCGGTGAGCCGCCGTTCGGCGCGGCGGGCGGACTCCAGGCCGCCCAGTTCCTCGGCGGCACGGCGGGCGGCGGCGGCGAGTCCGGCCGTACCGGCGTCCGCGTAGGTGTCCGGCAGGGCGGCACGCGCGCGTGCCTGGGCGGCGGCGGCCCGCCGGTGTTCGGCGTCGGCGGCCTCGCGCAGCTCCAGCGCCGGCGCCACCGCCTCCGCCTTGCGCGCCCGCTCCATCCGCGCCTGCGCCTCCCGGTGGGCGCCGGCCCGCTCCTCCAGGAGCCCGGCCCGCTCCCGTGCCTGGGCGAACCGCCGTTGCAGCCGCGCCAGTTCGCGTACGCCGGCCAGCCGGCGGTCGGCGGCGGCCTGGGCGGACTCGGCGGCGCTGAGGCGACAGTGGGCCAGGGTGAGCCGCTCGCGGGCGGTGCTGCGGGCGACGGCGGCGGCGCCCAGGACGGCCTCGGCGAGGCCCGGTTCGCCCGGGGCCGGCTCCGGCGGTTCCATGGCGTCGCCGGCCTCCTGCTGCATGCGGTGCGCGTCGGCGAGCAGCGCGGCGTCCCCCTCCCGCACCCGGGCCTCGGTCGCGCGCCGGCGTTCGGCGAGGCGCTTCTCGACGTCGGCGAACCGCTGGGTGTCGAAGAGCCTGCCGAGCAGCCTGCCGCGGGCCTCGGCGTCGGCGCGCAGGAAGCGGGCGAAGTCGCCCTGGGGCAGCAGGACGACCTGGCAGAACTGCTCGCGGCTCATGCCCAGCAGCTGGGTGACCTCCTCGCCGATCTCCTGGTGGGAGCGGCTGAGGTCCTTCCAGGCGCCGCCCCTCGCGTCGTACTCGCGCAGCCAGGTCTGGGCCTTGTCCAGGGTCGTACCCGACCCGCGCTTCTTGGGCCGCTCCCAGGGCGGTTGCCGGGTGATCTCCAACCGCCGTCCGGCGACGGTCAGTTCGAGGCGGACCTCGGTGCGGGTGCCCGCGTCGGCGTGGTCGCTGCGCAGACTCAGTCCCTGCCCGCTCTGCCGGGCGCCCGGTACGGAGCCGTACAGGGCGTAGCAGACGGCGTCCAGGACGGAGGTCTTGCCCGCGCCGGTGGGCCCGTGCAGCAGGAACAGTCCCGCGGTGGACAGCGCGTCGAAATCGACCGTCTGGGAGCCGCCGAACGGCCCGAAGGCGGTGATGCCGAGCCGGTGCAGCCTCACCGGGCCACCTCCCGCACCGCGTCGTCGGCGTGGACCGCGTCGAACGCCTCACGCAGTACCGCCTGTTCCTCCTCGTCGGGTCCGGCGCCGCGCACATGGGCGACGAAGTCCTGGGCGATCTGCTGGTCGCTGCGGCCGGCGAGACGCCGGGCGTACGAGACGGCGGGATCGTCGAGGGCCCGGTCGGGGGCGAAGACCAGGCTGAGGGTGTGCGGGAAGCGCTCGGTGAGGCGGGCCATGGGGTCGGCGGGGCGGACCGGGTCGGTGAGGGTCGCCTCGACCCAGGCGTCCTCGTGCCGGGCCAGCCCGGGGTCGGCGAGGAGGTCCTCCAGGGTGCCGCGGATGCGGGCCAGCGGGCGCGGCGCCGGGCAGTCGACGCGCTCGGCGGCGAGGGAGCCGTCGGCGCCGAGGTCGACGAGCCACATGCTCTTGCGGTGGCCGGCCTCCGAGAAGGAGTACGCCAGCGGGGAGCCCGAGTAACGCACGCGCTCGGTGATGGTCTGGCAGCCGTGCAGGTGACCCAGTGCCACGTAGTCCACGCCGTCGAACACGCCGGCCGGGACGGCGGCCACCCCGCCGACGGTGATGTCCCGCTCGCTGTCGCTGGCCTCGCCGCCGGTGACGAAGGCATGGGCGAGGACGACGGAGCGGGTGCCATGCGCGCGTGCGGCGAGGTCGGCGCGGACCCGGTCCATGGCGGCGGCGAGGACGGCCTCGTGGCCCGCCTTCTCCACCCCGAACTCGTCCTTCACCAGGGCGGGTTCGAGGTAGGGCAGGCCGTAGAAGGCGACGTCCCCGAAGGTGTCGGCGAGGAAGACGGGCGTTCCGCAGGCGGACGGTTCGGTCCGCAGGTGGATGCCCGCGCGCCCGATGAGGCCGGCGCCGACGCCGAGGCGGCGGGCCGAGTCGTGGTTACCGGAGATCATCACCGTGGGCACGCCCAGCTCCGCCAGCCGGTGCAGGGCGTCGTCGAACAGCTCGACCGCGGCGAGCGGGGGCACCGCCCGGTCGTACACGTCTCCCGACACGACCACCGCGTCCACGTCGCGCTCCCGCACGGTCGCCACGAGGTGACCGATGAACTGGGCCTGGGCCTCGAGCATGTTCACCCGGTGGAACGCCCGGCCGAGATGCCAGTCGGAGGTGTGCAGCACTCTCAAGAAACCGCTCCGGCTCGTCGTCAGCACCCACCACGCTAACGCCTGTCGGCCCCTGATCCACCACGGACCCCAAACCTCCTCCACATCTGCCGCTGTATAGACGGAAATGTCGGAGCCGATGTGCCGGGTGGCCGCGAGAGGGACGAGGGCCACCCCGTCCATGCACCGCCCGGGCCTCACGCTTCGCCGTAGGCCTCTCCGCCCAGTTCGAACGCCGCCGTCCCGGCCGTCGCGTCGGCCAGCCACGCGCGGAAGGCGTCCACGTCGGCGTCCGGCAGGCCGATCTCGAGGGTGACCGCCTCCCCGTAGCGCACGTCCCGCACGTCGCGTCCGGTGGCGCGCAGGTCGTTCTGCACCTTGCCGGCGCGCTGGTGGTCGACGGTGACCGTGGCCAGCCGGAAGCGGCGCCGGGTGCGGGTGCCGAGCGCGTCCAGGGCCTCGCCCACCGCGCCGCCGTACGCCCGGATGAGTCCGCCCGCGCCGAGCTTGACGCCGCCGTAGTAGCGGGTGACGACGGCGACGACGTACCGCATGTCGCGGCGCAGCAGCATCTGGAGCATGGGCACGCCGGCCGTGCCGCCCGGTTCACCGTCGTCGCTGGCCTTCTGGACGGAGGCGTCGGCGCCGATGACGTACGCCCAGCAGTTGTGCGTGGCGTCCGCGTGCTCCTTGCGGACGGCGGCGATGAAGTCCTGGGCCTCCTGCTCGGTGGCCGCCGGGGCGAGCGCGCACAGGAAGCGGGAGCGGTTGACCTCGGTCTCGTGCACGCCCGCGCGGGCGACTGTGCGGTACTCGTCCTGCATCCGGCCAGCCTATGCCGACCCGCGCGGTCGCCCCCGGGCGAGGTGCGGGACACAGCCGGCGCGGACGGCGCGCTATGCCTTCGCGCCCCGGGCCACGGTCACCGACGTCAGCAGTGCCGTGCCGGGGGTCAGGTCGCGCCAGGTCGGGCCGCGCCAGGTCAGGTCCGCGATCGCCGAGGTCGGGAACTTCGTGCGTACCTGGTCCAGCGCGTCGTCCAGGTCGTCCCCGGCCAGTTCGAGGACCAGGTCCTCCAGGCCGGGGTTGTGCCCCACGAGGAGCAGTGTCCCGACCTCGGGCGGTACCTCGCGCAGGACGTGCAGCAGCTCGGGTACTCCGGCCGCGTACAGCCGCGGGTCGAGCCGTACCGGGGGTGGGGTGCCCCACTGCGCCGAGGCCAGCTCCCAGGTCTGGCGGGCGCGTACGGCGGTGGAGCACAGGGCGAGGTCGGGCAGGCGGTCGGCCTCGGCGAGGGCGCGGCCCGCGGCGGGTGCGTCCCGGCGGCCGCGCGGTGCCAGCGGGCGCTCGTGGTCGGGGACGCCCGGCGGCCGGGCGGACTTGGCGTGCCGCAGGACGACCAGGCGGCGCAGCGGGCCCGCGCTCACGCGAGCCTCCCGAGGTCGCGGACGAGGTCGAGGCCGAGGAGGCGGTCGGCGTAGGCGTACGTCTCGAAGCGGGCGCCGTCCGGCAGGCCCGGCGCGGCCTCCACCCAGCGCAGGACGCGCAGCACCCCGGGTACGTCCAGATCGTCCTCCCAGGCGGTGCGCAGCCGCCCGCGCACCTCCTCGGGCACCGGCCGCGACGGCTGCCGGGCCCAGACGGCGACGGCGTGCCGCCAGTGCGCGAGACTCCGGCCGGCCTCGTCGAGGGCGTCCGCGTCGAGCCGCACGGGCGTGCCGCGGGGCGCGGAGAGCAGGGCCAGGCGCAAGGCTGAGGGCTCGGCCGCCGCCGCGGTGACGGCGGCCTCGGGTGCGGCCGCCGCGGCAGGGTCGGATCCCGGTGCCGTACCGTCCCCGCTCCCGAGCACCGGAGCGACCTCGACCAGCACAGCCCCGTCGGCACTCGCCCCTGCCTCCCCCGCCACATGGATGACCTGCGCCTCGCCCAGCCCGGACGCGAGGTCCTGGCCGTCCTCGAAGGGGCGGACGCCGAGGGTCGTCGCGACCGCGCGGAGTTCGGGCTGTCGGCGGTCGCCGGTGAGCATGGCCCAGACGGGGGTGCCGCCGAGTTCCAGGGCGCGGACGAGGACGTCGGCGACGAGGAGCACGCGCAGGGCCGAGGCGTCCAGGCCCGAGGCGTGAGCCTGGACCCGGGTCAGGCCCCGCCGGGCGGGGGCGGCCTCGACGGGCTCACCGGTACGGGCGTCGATGATGCGCAGCACGGGCCGAGCGTAGGCGGCCGGGCGGCCGTATGCAGGCACTTGGCGCCGATTACGGCTGTTGTGGCGGGGATGCCCGGGGGATCCCGGACAGTCTGGCGGGAATCACCGCCCCGCGGCGGCCGTTTCCGCCGAGGACAGTCACCCCCGAGGCCCGAGGAGGCCCGCCGTGTACGGCGACGCAGCGACCATCCGCAGGATCCTGACCGAGCTCGGCGACACCTGGGCCGTCGTCGGCCTCTCCTCGAACCGGAGCCGGGCCGCGTACGGCGTCGCGGAGGTGCTGCGGCGCTTCGGCAAGCGGGTCGTGCCCGTCCATCCCAAAGGGGAGACGGTGCACGGCGAGCGCGGCTACGGCTCCCTCGCGGAGATCCCCTTCCAGGTGGACGTCGTCGACGTCTTCGTCAACAGCTCTCTCGCCGGACCGGTCGCCGACGAGGCGGTGGCCACGGGCGCGAAGGCCGTCTGGTTCCAGCTCGGCGTGATCGACGAGGCCGCGTACGAGCGGACCAGGACGGCGGGACTCGACATGGTGATGGACCGGTGCCCGGCGATCGAAATTCCCCGTCTTCGCTAGCTGTCTCATCCTCTTCTCGTTTATCACTGGTGAATACAGGCATTCCCACCGGCCTGCTGACCTGTACGAAGAGTGTTGCCTTCGCCACGCATGCCGAGGGTCAAGATTTGGGCAACAGTCTTTTCCTGGCGCGTGACGTCTCCCTAACCTGTGGCGTCTTCCCCGTTAAATCCGCGCTCAGAACCAGCGAGGCCCCTGCACATGGTGAACGTTGACCGTGCCGTGCCGACGACCAAGAACGATCCCGGCGGCCTGAGGAGGGACGTCGGTCTGATCGGACTGATGTGGGCCTCCGTGGGGTCCATCATCGGCTCCGGATGGCTGTACGGAGCCGAGAAGGCGGTCGTGGTGGCCGGTCCCGCAGCGATCATCTCGTGGGTGATCGGCGCGGTCGCGATCGTGCTGCTGGCCCTCGTGCACGCCGAGCTCGGCGGCATGTTCCCGGTGGCGGGTGGCACGGCCCGCTACCCGCACTACGCCTTCGGCGGCCTGGCCGGCATGTCCTTCGGCTGGTTCGCCTGGCTGCAGGCGGCGACCGTGGCCCCGATCGAGGTCGAGGCCATGATCGGCTACGCCGGTCACTGGAAGTGGGCCCAGGGCCTGCAGCACACCGACGGCACGCTGACGACCAGCGGTTTCCTCACCGCCGTCCTTCTGATGGCCGTCTTCGTCGGGGTCAACTTCTTCGGTGTCCGGGCTCTCGCGCACACCAACAGCGCCGCCACCTGGTGGAAGATCGCCGTCCCCCTTGCCGCGATCTTCATCATCGCCGTGGGCAACTTCCACCCGGCCAACTTCACCTCGGAGGGCTTCGCGCCGTTCGGCGCCAAGGGTGTCCTCGGCGCCATCAGCTCCAGCGGCATCATCTTCGCCCTGCTGGGCTTCGAGCAGGCGATCCAGCTGGCGGGCGAGAGCCGTAACCCGAAGCGCGACCTGCCGCGGGCGACCCTCGGCTCGGTCGCGATCGGCGCCGTGATCTACATCCTCCTGCAGGTCGTGTTCATCGCCGCGCTGCCGCACGCCTCCTTCGCGCACGGCTGGGCCAAGCTCGACTTCGCCGGCATCAGCGGCCCCTGGGCGGGCCTGGCGACCCTGGTGGGCCTGGGCTGGCTGGGCTGGGTGCTCTACGTCGACGCGATCATCTCCCCCGGCGGCACCGGCCTGATCTACACCACCGCCACCTCCCGCGTCTCCTACGGCCTGGCCAAGAACGGCTACGCGCCGAAGGCGTTCGCCAAGACGGACGCGCGCGGCGTGCCGTGGTTCGGTCTCGCCATGTCCTTCGTGACCGGTGTGGTCTGCTTCCTGCCCTTCCCGAGCTGGCAGGAGCTGGTCGGCTTCATCACCTCGGCGAGCGTGCTGATGTACGCGGGCGCACCGCTGGCCTACGGCGTCTTCGCCGACCGCCTGCCGAACCACGAGCGTCCCTACCGGCTGCCCGGCGGCAAGATCATCTCGCCGCTGTCCTTCGTGGTGGCCAACCTGATCATCTACTGGGCCGGCTGGGACACCCTGTGGCGGCTGGGCTTCGCGATCGTCCTCGGCTACGTGCTGCTCGGCAGCTACGCCTGGTACGCCACCAGCAAGGGACGGCCCGACGCGCCCCGGCTCGACTTCCGCGCCGCGCAGTGGCTGCCGGCCTACCTGGTGGGCCTGGGCCTGATCTCGTGGCAGAGCACCTTCGGCGGTCAGGGCAACATCCCGCTGTGGTGGGACATCCTGGTCGTCGCCGCCTTCTCCGTGGTCATTTACTACTGGGCCCGGGCGACCGCCTCGAAGCCCGAGGAGATCGAGCGCAGCATCGAGGAGGTCGTGCTCACCGACGCTCCGGCGCACTGACCCGCCCCCGTACCGATGCGGTGTCCCGTCCGCCACGGCTCCCCGGCCGCGGCTGACGGGACACCGTCATAATGCTCGGGTGCCGCTGCCCTCACCCCACCCCCGTTCCCCCTCCGCGGAGCACCGTCCGGTCGTCGTCGTGGGCGCCGGGCCCGCCGGGCTCACCGTCGGCAGCATCCTGCGGGCCGCCTCCGTCGACTGCGTGGTCCTGGAGACCGAGAGCCGGGAGTTCACCGAGACGCGGCCGAGGGCCGGCGTCGTCGAGGAGTGGGCGGTGCGCGAGCTCGGGCGGCGCGGGCTGGCCGAGGACCTGCCGGTCCGGGCCCAGGCGCACACCGAGTGCGAGTTCCGCTTCGGCGGCGAGCGGTACCGGTTCCCCTACACGGACCTGACGGGCCATCACCACTACGTGTATCCACAGCCGTTGCTGGTGACCGACCTGGTGCGCGAGTACGCCGACGTCCGGAGCGGCGACATCCGCTTCGGCGTGCGGGACGTACGGCTGCACGACCTCGACACGGACCGGCCCTCGGTGTCGTACCTGTGCCCGGAGACGGACGAACGCCGGGTGATCCGCTGCGCGTTCGTCGCGGGCTGCGACGGGGCGCGCGGCGTGACGAGGAACGCGCTGCCGGCCGGGCGGGCCCGGATCGCGCGGCACGACTACGGCATCGGCTGGCTGGCGCTGCTCGCCGAGGCGCCGCCGTCGTCCGACTGCGTCCTGTTCGGCGTCCATCCGCGCGGCTTCGCCGGGCACATGGCGCGCAGCCCCGAGGTCACCCGCTACTACCTGCAGTGCCCGCCCGGCGACGACCCGGAGAACTGGGGAAACGAGCGCGTCTGGACCGAGCTGCGGGAGCGGCTGGGCGCGGCGGGCGCGCCGCCGCTGACGGAGGGGCGGCTGATCGAGAAGCGCGTGCTGGACATGCACGACTACGTCGTCGAACCGCTGGTGTTCGGGCGGCTGTTCCTCGCCGGTGACGCCGCCCACGTCACCGCGCCCATCGCGGCCAAGGGCATGAACTTGGCCCTGCACGACGCCTTCCTGCTCGGCGACGCGCTCGCCGCGTTCCTCACCGGGGGCGACGGCGGCGGGCTGGACGGCTACTCGGCGGCGTGCCTGCGGCGAGTGTGGGACTACCAGGAGTTCTCGCAGTGGCTGTCCGGCATCTACCACGGAGCCGCCTCCGGCGACCCCTACCGCGCGGGCACCACGCTGGCCCGGCTGCGCCGCCTGTTCACCTCACCGGCCGCGGCCGCCGCGTTCGCGGAGCAGTACCTGGGCACGGCCGCGCAGTACTGAGGCACGTACGCAGGCACGCGGGCATGACCTCCGTCAGTCGTGCACCGGCCGGTCGCTCAGCCGGTGGTCCGCCACGTTCAGCGCCTCGTCGACGAGGCGGCGCAGATGGCCGTCGCGCAGCGAGTAGACCACCCGGCGGCCCTCCTTGCGCGTGTTCACCAGCCCCGCGAGCCGCAGCCGGGCCAGGTGCTGGCTGACGGCGGGCCGGGCCGCCCCGCAGGCCGCCGTGAGGGTCGTGACGTCGGCCTCCCCCGCCGTCAGGGCGTGCAGCAGGGCGAGGCGGGTGCGGTCGCCGAGCAGGGCGAGGAGTTCGGCGGCGAGCGCGAACTGTTCCTCGCCCGGGGTGCGCGGGTGCGCATGGTGCGCAGGTGACAGGTGCATGCGTGCGCTCATACGCACATAATGGCTCTGTGGACTGCCGTACGTCCACTTCCCGCACCGAAAGGGGAACCACGTGAGCGACCGGCACCCTCACCATCCTCACCACGAGCACCACCACCGGCCCTCCGCCCGTCACCGCCTCGCCCACCTCCTCACCCCCCACTCCCACGAGACCGCCGACAAGCTCGACCCGGCGCTGGAGTCGAGCGCGCGCGGCATGCGCGCCCTGTGGGTCTCGCTGGCCGTGCTGGGCGCGACGGCGCTGGTGCAGGCGGTCGTCGTGGGCGCCTCCGGGTCGGTGGCACTGCTCGGCGACACGGTGCACAACGCCGCGGACGCGCTGACCGCCGTACCGCTGGGCATCGCCTTCGCGCTCGGCCGGCGCGCCCCGACGCGCCGCTTCACCTACGGATACGGGCGGGCCGAGGATCTCGCGGGCATCGCGATCGTGCTGACGATCGCCGCGTCGGCGGCCTTCGCGGCATGGGCGGCGGTGGACCGGCTGCTGGACCCGCGGCCCGTCGCGCACGTCCCGGCCGTCGCCGTGGCCGCGCTGGCCGGGTTCGCGGGGAACGAGTGGGTGGCCCGGTACCGGATCCGGGTGGGCCGCGCGATCGGCTCGGCCGCGCTGGTCGCCGACGGTCTGCACGCCCGTACGGACGGCTTCACGTCACTGGCCGTGCTGGCCGGCGCCGGAGGGTCCGCCCTGGGGTGGCAGTTGGCCGACCCGCTCGTGGGGCTGGCGATCACGGCGGCGATCGCGCTGGTGCTGCGGGACGCGGCGCGCGAGGTGTTCCGGCGGGTGATGGACGCCGTCGACCCGGCGCTGGTGGACCGGGCCGAGCGGGCGCTGCGGGAGGTCGCGGGCGTGCGGGAGGTCGGCGAGCTGCGGCTGCGGTGGATCGGGCACCGGCTGCGGGCGGAGGTCGCCGTCGTGGTGGACGGCGAGGCGACGGTCCGCCAGGCGCACGCGGTCGCCGTCGAGGCCGAGCACGCCCTGCTGCACGCCGTCCCGAGGCTCACCGCGGCCCTCGTGCACGCGGATCCGGCACCCGCTCCGGGCGAGGCGGACCCGCACCTGCCGCTGGCCCACCACCTGACGGTCTGACCTCGGGACGGCCCCAGCCCCTCCAGCACCACCGCCCCCGGCAGCTCGGCGAAGGTGGCAGTGTCGGCCCACTGCGGGTCGGTGTCGACGTAGCCGATCCGCTCGGCGGGGACGCTGCCGTTCCGGTGGCGTACGGCGTCGGCGACCGGGCGGGTCAGTTCCCGAGGGCGTCCGGGGCGGGTGTGGCGTGGTCGAGGTGTCCGATGGGCGCGTCCGGCACGCCGGCAAAGCCGTCCGGGCGCCTCAGTGCACGGGCGGGACGGAGACGGCCATGACCATCTCCATCGGGACGTCGCCCTGGTTGCCGTACGTGTGCGGGGTGTCGGCCTCGAAGGAGACGCTCGCGCCTGCCGGGACCCGGTACTCCACGCCGTCGACGGTGAGCGTCAGCTCGCCCGCCGTGACGTGGACGAGCTCGACCGTGCCGGTGGGGTGCGGGTCGGAGGGGCTGCGCTCGCCGGGCATCAGGTGCCAGTCCCACATCTCCAGCGGGCCGGGGGCCTCGGTGCCCGCTAGGAGCCGGTTGTAGCTGCCCGCGTCGGTGTGCCACAGCCGTACGGCCTGGTCGGCGGGGACGATCCGGACCTTGGGGCCCTGCTCGTAGTCGAGCAGCGTGGTGATGCTGACGCCGAGCGCGTCGCCGATCTTGACGACCGTGCCGATGCTGGGGTTGGTGCGGGCCTGTTCGATCTGGATGAGCATGCCGCGGCTGACTCCCGCGCGGCCGGCCAGCGTGTCCAGGGTGAAGCCGCGCTCAGTGCGCCAGCGCTTGACGTTGCGCGCCAGGGACTGGGTCAGCAGGTCGAGGTCCGACACATCACGTCCAAGAGTCCGGTCCGGCCCGGTTCACCACCGGTCCAATATGATAGATGACAGAGTTCACTTCACTGAACTACGGTGGGGTGCACCCGATCGTTCACCGAACTGTACTGCGAGGCGGCCCGTGACAGCATTCTTCGCCCTGACCACCAGTCTCCTGTGGGGGCTGGCCGACTTCGGCGGCGGGCTGCTGACACGACGTACACCGGCGCTGACGGTGGTCGTCGTCTCGCAGGCGATCGCGGCGGCCGTGCTGGGCGCGATCGTGGTCGCCACCGGCGGCTGGAGCGAGGCAGGCCCGCGCCTGTGGTTCGCCTTCGCGGCGGGCCTGGTGGGCCCGGTCGCGCTGCTCTCGTTCTACAAGGCACTGGCGCTGGGGCCGATGGGCGTGGTCTCACCGCTCGCCACCCTCAGCGTCGCCGTCCCCGTCGGCGTCGGCCTCGTCCTCGGCGAGCGCCCCGGCCTCACGCAGGTCGCGGGCATCGCGGTCGCCGTCGCCGGTGTGGTCCTCGCGGGCGGGCCGCAGCTGCGGGGGGCGCCGGTGCAGCGGCAGACGATCCTGCTCACGCTGGTCGCGGCGCTCGGCTTCGGCACGGTGTTCGCGCTGATCGCGGAGGCTTCGACCACCGTGACCGGCCTGTTCCTGGCGCTGTTCGTGCAGCGCGTGACGAACGTCGCCGCGGGCGGCGCCGCGCTGTACGTCTCCGTGAGGCGGGGCGGCTCCGCGCTCCCGGCGGGCGGCTTCCCCTGGGCCTCGCTGCCGGCGCTCTCGTTCGTCGGCCTCGCCGATGTCGCCGCCAACGGCACCTACTCGGTCGCCGCCCAGCACGGCCCGGTCACCGTGGCCGCCGTACTCGCCTCGCTCTACCCGGTGGTGACCGCCCTGGCCGCCCGCGGCTTCCTCAGCGAACGGCTGAGGGCGGTCCAGGCTGCGGGCGCGGGCCTGGCCCTGCTGGGGACACTGCTGCTCGCGACGGGCTGAGAGTCCCGAAGGGGGATCCGAGTCAGCCCTCGGTCTCCAGCTCGGCGAGCCGGGCCGCGCCCTCCTCGTCCAGATCCGCCAGCGCCAGCAACTGCTCGGGGGTGACGCCTTCCGGAATCGGCACCGGCGGCGGGGTCCGGAGCGGGGGCTGCCAGCCCTCGGCCGCGGTCCAGCGCCGGACGACGCGGGCGGGCGCGCCGGCCACCACGGCGTGGTCCGGCACGGTCCCGCGGACCACCGCGCCGGCGGCCACGACCACGTTCCGGCCGATCCGCGCGCCCGGCAGGACCACCGCGCCGGTGCCGATCCAGCACCCCGGTCCGATCTCCACCGGGTCCATCCGCGGCCACTGCTTGCCGATGGGCTCGTGCGGGTCGTCGTAGGAGTGGTTGGTGGACGTGACGTAGACGTACGGCCCGAAGTAGCAGTCGCTGCCGATGGAGACCGTCGTGTCGGCGATGACGTGGCTGCCGCGGCCGAGGACGACGCCGTCGCCGATGCGCAGGATGGGTTCGGGGCCGAGGTCGAGGTCGGGCATGAGGCCCGCGGTCAGGGTGACCTGCTCGCCGATGATGCAGTGGGCGCCCAGGTGGATCCAGGGCTCGCCGAAGACCGTGCCCAGCGGGAAGGCCAGCCTGGTACCCGTTCCCATCGCGCCGAAGCGCAGCCGTCCCGGGCTCTCGGCGGTGACGGAGCCCGTGCGCTGCACCCACGCCCAGCCCGCGTGCACGGCGCGCTGGAGGAGGCGGCGCCGCCAGGAGGAGAACGAGAACGTGTTCTTGGGCTCGGGCACCCGCTCACGGTACTCAGCGCGCGGTCCGCCCAAGAGGTAGGAGTGCTGTGATCTTCACCCCACCGGGTGGCGTACGGTGCGGAGGTACCCGACGACGAGGAGAGGGCGATGACGCACAAGGCGCTGATCGTGGGCATCGGCGGCAGGGAACCCAAGGTCGACCCGCAGGCGTTCGTGGCGCCCACGGCTTCCCTGATCGGGGACGTGACGGTGGAGGCGGGGGCGAGCGTCTGGTACGGGGCCGTGGTGCGCGGGGACGTGGAGCGGATCACCGTCCGGGCCGATGCCAATGTCCAGGACAACGTGACGCTGCATGCCGACCCCGGGTTTCCGGTCAGCGTCGGGGAGCGGGTGTCCATCGGGCACAACGCCGTGGTGCACGGGGCCACCGTCGAGGACGACTGCCTGATCGGTATGGGGGCGACCGTGCTCAACGGTGCGGTGATCGGAGCGGGGTCGCTGGTCGCCGCGCAGGCGTTGGTGCCGCAGGGGATGGTCGTGCCGCCGGGGTCGCTGGTGGCGGGGGTGCCGGCGAAGGTCAGGCGTGAGCTGACCGGGGAAGAGCGTGAGGGGGTCACGCTCAACGGCACCCTGTACGCGGAGTTGGCCAAGACGCACCATGAGGTGCACCAGGACTGAGCCCTAGTCGGCGGCCGGAACGGGTTCCGGTTCGGCTTCCTGGCTCTCGGCCGCCGCCTTCTTCGCCTTGCGCTTCAGCACCAGCATCGACGTCACGCCGATCAGGACCGCCACCACCAGGCCCAGATACGAGAACCGCTTGAGCCAGTCCTCGGCGACGACTCCGACGTAGTAGATGACCGCGGTCGTGCCGCCCGCCCAGCAGATGCCGCCGAGGAGGTTGGCGATGAGGAACTTCCAGTACGGCATGTGCAGCACGCCGGCGAGCGGGCCCGCGAAGATGCGGAGCAGGGCGACGAAGCGGCCGAAGAAGACGGCCCACATGCCCCACTTCTCGAAGGACCGCTCGGCGGTGGCGACGTGCCCCTCGCTGAAGTGCCTGGGGAACTTCCTGCCCAGCCAGGCGAGCAGCGGGCGGCCGCCCTTGCGGCCGATGGCGTAGCCGATGGAGTCGCCGATGACGGCGCCGGCGGTGGCGCAGGCGCCCAGCACCACGGGGTTGACGCCGGAGTGCTGGGAGGACATCAGGGCCGCCGAGACCAGGATGATCTCGCCCGGCAGCGGGATGCCCAGGCTCTCCAGACCGATCACCAGGGCCACCACGGCGTAGACGGCGGCCGCGGGCACCGAATCGAGCCATTCCTGGACGTGCACCGCCGGTTCCTCCCCTGTCGTCCTCACAGCTGCGGACGGCACCCGTCGTGCGCGTCCTTCCCTGTGAAGGCTACCGGTTCACCGGCGGACTCCGACGCCTCTCGGTCCCGGCGGGCCACGAGACGGTAGGCGTTGGACAGGTGGAGGCGGTGGGACAGGGGCCGTACCGCCAGGCGGTCGACAAGGGTGGCGAGGGCCAGGGCGGGGACGCCCGCGAGCAGGGTCGCGGTGCGCAGACCGCGGCTGAGGGCGCCCGGCGGTTCGGGCAGCCAGGGGGCGTCCTCGCGCGGTGCGGTGTGGTCCAGGGCCAGCCAGACGGCGGCGAGCAGGTCGACCGGGTCGTGCGGCTCCGCGTGCTGCTCGGCGACCACCGTGAAGCCGAGGTCGGTGAGCCGCCGGCGGAGGTTGGCGACCGGCATGAAGTGCAGGTGCTGTGGCTGCAGCCAGGGCAGCCACCAGCGGCCGAGGATGCGGGCGTAGCGGCTCTCGGGGTCGGGGACCTCGATGAGCAGGTGGCCGCCGGGACGGAGGACCTGGTGGGCGGCGCGCAGCTCGCGGTCCGGGTCGGCGCTGTGTTCCAGGTAGTGGAACATGCTGACGACGTCGTAGCGGGCGGTGAGGTCCGGGGCCAGGCCGGGGAAGAGACCACGGTGGCCGTGCTCCACGCGGCCCGCGCGTTCGGCGAGTTCGACACCGTCGGTGAAGTCGAGCCCGTCGAAGGCCGTGCCGGGCAGCACGTCGCGGGCGGCCTCGCAGAAGTGGCCGTGGCCGGTGCCGACGTCGAGCCAGTTCTTCGGGGTGGGGTCGTGCGGCAGCATCGACTCCGCGCGACCCCGGTACATCTTCGTGCGGCCCCCGAAGGTGCCGCCCGTCTTCCGCTCACCGAGACCGTCGTAGAAGTCCCGGTAGTAGAACTCCAGGCCCGCCTCGTTCAGCGCCGGGTTCTGAAAGGTGTGCCCGCACTGCCGGCAGCGGTCGAGGAGGAAGCGGCCCGGTTTGTGCTGGAGCAGGTCGGTGGTGCGCAGCCGGCTGGTCAGTCGGTCCGAGCCGCACCAGGGGCAGGTGGTGCGCCGGGGCGCGAAGAAGCGGTCCGCACCGTCGGCCAGGTCGCACTGGTAGGCGGGACGCAGCGCGGCGATCCGCGCGGCGCGGTCGGTGCCCTGGGGTTCGTTGCTCATCGGGTCTCCTCCGGGCGTGCGTCGGCGGCCAGTCGCTCGAGGCGGGTGGCGGCGGCCGGGGCGCCGCCCGCCGCGCGGAAGGCCGCGCGGAGGCGGCCGGCCGCGGCGCGGTGGGCGGGTTCGTGGAGCACGGCGTCGAGGGCCGGGCCCAGCCGGGCCGCGGTGACCCGGCCGAACCGCACCCGGACGCCCGCTCCGGCGTCGGCGACCTGGGCCGCCACCACGGGCTGGTCGTCGCGGATGGGGGCGACGACGAGCGGGACACCGTGCCAGAGGGCCTCGCAGACGGTGTTGTGCCCGGCGTGGCAGACCACCGCGTCGACCCGTTCCAGGAGCGGCAGTTGGGGGACGGCGGGCAGGACCAGTACGTCCTTGTCGTGGTCGGTGGCGGCGAGGGTGCCGCCCGGGTCGGCCACCACCGCCTGCACCCGGTCGGCCCGCTCCCGCAGCGCGCTCACGCATGCGGCGAGGAAGCGCCCGCCCACGTCGGCGTTGGCGGTGCCGAGAGTGACCAGGACCTTCGCCCGTCCGGGGTCCAGCCACTCCCAGGGGAAGCCGGGCGCGGCCGGGCGGCCGGCGATCGAGGGGCCGACGTAGTGGATGTGGCCGCCCCGGGCGGCCGACGGGCCGGCGAGTTCGGGTGTGCTGAAGGCCAGCACCAGGTGGGGCGAGAAGCGCGGGTCGGCGTCGCCGGCCGGGTCGCCGACGCGGGCGCGCAGCTCGGCCAGGCGCGCCCGCAGCCAGTCGGCGACCTTGGGGATGCCGTCGTAGGCGCCGGTCAGCTCGGCGGAGGTGGTGGCGGAGGTGGCCCAGGGCAGGCCGAGGCGTTCGGCCACCAGGGCACCGGCGAAGGCCTGCTGGTCGGCGACGACGACATCGGGCCGGAACTCCTCGGCGGCCGTCCGCACCCCGGGCGCCATGGCGTCGGCGAGGGGCAGCAGGTACCCCTCCCACAGGAACTTCAGCGCCTCCGGGCCGCGCAGCCGCGGCGGGCGCGTGGCCGGGGCGAGTCCCGCGCACGCGAGGACGACGGCGTCCGGGCCCGCGAGCCGCCGTACCAGCCCGGGGTCCGGGCACGCCCAGGCCACCCGGTGGCCGCGCCCGGCGAGCTGGGCGGCGACGCCCACCGTCGGGTTGATGTGCCCGACCAGGGGCGGTACGACGAACAGGAACGCGCTCACCGGACGGCCTCGGCGCCCGCGGAGCGGATCAGGTCCAGGACGTGCCCGCCGACGGCCGTGGCCGCCTCCACCAGGACGGAGTGCTCGTGCCCCGGCAGCACCACGGACCGGAAGTCCGCGAGCAGCGCCTCCTTCAGCGGCACCAGCTCCACCAGGTCCGAGTCGCCGCCGTAGACGCCGAGGACGGGACAGCGTACGGCCCTGATCCCGTCCTCGGTGAGCACCCGGCTGGCGGGGATGTCCCGGCCGAGGGTGGTGTCCCGGGCGAGCCGTGCGGCGCCCTTGGCAAGGCGGGCGGTGTTGTGGCCGCGGTGCGCGGCGATCCAGGCGATCGCGTCGGGCTCGTTGTACGCCAGCTCGGTCACCACGCGGTCCAGGATGCCGCCGAGTTTCACCACCCAGGCCGCGGTCGCCGGTTCGGACTCGATGAGGGTGAGGCTGGCCGTGCGCTCGGGGTGGCGGGCGGCGTAACCGAAGGCGATCGTGCCGCCGTAGGAGTTGCCGACCAGGTGGACCGGGCCGCTGATCGCCAGCCGGTCGAGGAGTGCCTCGAGGTCGTCGATGTTGTGGTCGAGGGTGTAGCCGGTGGGCGGGCGCTCGCTGCGGCCGTGGCCGCGCAGGTCGTACATGACCACGTCGACGCCCGCGGCCGCGAACCGCGGGGCCACGGTGAAGTAGTAGCTGGCCAGGCTGTCGGTGAGCAGGCCGTGCACGAGCACGGCGGTGGCGACCGGGGTACGGCCGTCCTCGGGGCCCAGTCTCTGCACGTGCAGCCGGATGTCGCCGGTGTCGACCATGGCCATCCGTCAGCTCGCCTCCGCGGCCTCGAGGCTCCGCGCGACGTGCTCGACGAGCCTGCCGACGGTGAGCTCGATGATCTCCTCGAACTCCATGCCGGCCAGGAACTCGGCGAAGCCGACCCGGTTCCCGTAGTGCTCCTTCAGCATCCCGGCCAGGGTCACCAGGTCGATGCTCTCCAGCTCCAGGTCGCGGTTGAACGTGGTGGTCATGCCGATGTCGAGGTCCTCGTCGCCGTACTCCTCCAGGAGGGTCAGGAGCATGCCCCTGATGTCGGCGAGCACCGCCTCCTCGTCGGCGTACGGGGTGGTCGGCTCGTTGGGATTCATCGCTCCTGCTCCTCCTGGTCGTCGTCTTCGCGTGCCGGGCCCGTCGTCCAGGCCACGACGTAGTCCCGGGCCGGCAGTGCGGGGGGATTGCCGACCGGTGCGCAGTGGACGGTGTAGGCGCGTTCCAGGCGGCCGGAGACCAGCAGCCGGTCCCCCGCCGGTGCCGCGTGGAAGACGGCGAAGTCCCGTGGGCGCCCGCCGAATCCGGTGCCCTCCGCCTTGGCCACGGCCTCCTTGGCGGCCCAGAACCGGGTGAACCACAGCGACGCGTCCCCCTCCGCGCACAGGGCGCGCAGCAACCGGAGCTCGTCCGTGCCGAGCGCGGCGGCCATCGTGGCCGCGTCCCGTTCGGCGACCTCCTCGATGTCGATGCCGGGGCCGGGGCCGGGCGTGTGCGGCCGTACGATCGCCACGCCCGCCTCGGCGCGGTGAGCCAGCGAGACGTCCAGCGGGGGCAGGGTGCGGCCGTGGACGCCGGTGACGCAGGGGCGGCCCAGGTCGTCGTTGTGCACCCGGATCTCGGCCGGGAAGACGGGTCCCTCGCCGTGCTCCCAGAGCCAGCGCCGTACCGCGTCCTTGACCGCGATCCGGCCGAGCAGCCACTGCCTGCGGCCGCGCGGCGCGTGCCCGGCGTACTCCGCGCGCTCCGGGCCGCCCAGCGAGTTGCGCATGATCAGCTCGCGGGAGGCGAGGTCCGGCCAGCGCTCGTGCAGCAGCGACCAGCCGCCGGGCCGGGGCTCGGAGAGGGTGTTGCGCTCGGGGAAGCGCTCGACGGGCCGGGTCTGCGGGTCGTTGTCGAAGCGGCGGTCCTGCCAGCCGGTCAGCCGCGCCCACACCCGCCCGGCGACGGTCAGTTCCGCGTCCGCTTCGAGGACGGTGTCGGTGAGCGAGGTGATCCGGGCCAGGCACTCCACCTCGGTGCCGGGCGCCGGGTGCGGTCCATGGAACCGCATGTGCCGCATCTGAACGGGGAACACGACGGTCCTCTCAGCCCGGGTCGCCATGATCCAGTAGCCGAGGATCTGGCCCACGTTGTCGAGCAGGGCGCCGGGGGCGGTGGGGGTGGTGATCACCCCGCGTACGTGCGTGTCGCCGATCCCGGTGAGCTCGGTGACGCCCTGGAACGCCGGTCCGTGGAACATCCAGCGCTCGGCGTAGAGCTGGGCGGCGGTGTGGTCCGGGCGGCGTTCCGGGGTGGGGGGAGCCGTGCGCGGCGTGGGCGGTGCGGGGTGGCGGGCGGCGATTTCGACGACGGCGCGGGCCGTGGGGCCGAAGGAGACGGCGAGGCGGTGCGGATCGTCCGGGGTGCGGGTGACGGTGACCGGGACGTCGACGGGAGGCGTGGCGGTGAGCCACCGGTCGAAGCGCGCCCCGTGCACGGCCACCGCCCGCATGCCGGGGACCGCCTGCTCCGCCGCGTCCATCATGTGCCGCACGATCGTGGTCGCCGGCACGACCGGCCACCGGTCGGCCACGTCCGGCCAGCCGGGGCGCTGGGGGAAGAAGCAGTGGTCGAGCAGGTGGGGCATGGTGTCGGGGGAGACGCGGACGGTGGTGTGCCAGGTGGGTGGGGGGACGGGGGTGGCGGTCTGACGGGGGGCCGAAAGGGTGGGGGCGTGGTGGGCCGACGGGGCGGGGGCCCGGCCGGGGGCCGCGGGGGTGGGGACGCCGGGCTGCGCGGGGGCCGGGGCGCCGGCCCGCGCCGGGACCGCCGGGACCGGAACGGTCGTCTGCCGGGTGTCGGTGGTGGCCCGGGACCCGGGGCCGGTCTCGGGCGGGCCCGACCGGTGTCTGTGGCCGCCCGCCGCGATCACCGCGGCCGCCGTGTGCGCGGTGTCGTGCAAGAGCGCGCTCAACTCGGCGGCGGCCGGGGAGCGTTCGGCGAGGAGGTCCAGGGGGGACGGACCGGTGGCGGCCGGGGTGAGGTCGGGGCCGGTTCCCCGTCGCGCCTCCCTCGCCGGAGGCGCGCCGCGCAACTCCGCGCGCAGCGCCGTCAGGGCCGGCCCGTCGAGGGACACGAGCGCCCCGCTCAGATCGAGCCGGACCGGCGGACGGTGCGGCCGGGCCGCCGTGGTGGCGGACGGCCGCGGCAAGGCCGGTGCCACCCGGGCTCCCGCCGTCCACAACGCCGTAGCCGTCCGGCGGAGTTGGGCGAGGCCGGGCCGGTGGGGCGAGTTCGCGGCGACGACCAGGTGGTCGCGGTCGCCGAGGATGTCGTCGACGAGGGAGGCGAGCCGGCCCGGGCCGGCCTGGACGAAGGCGCGGTGGCCGGCGTCGTACAGGGCCTCGACGAGCCGGCGGAAGCGGACGGGCTCCAGCAGGTGCCGGACGAAGAGCGCGCGCACGGCGGCCTCGCCCTCGGGGAAGGGTGCCGCCGTCGTCCCGGACCAGACGGGGACGGTGGGCGGGTGGAGCCGGAACCGGTCCGCGGCCTCCTTGATGGGTGACAGGTAGGGCTCGAGCATCGGCGTGTGGAACCCGGACCGGAAGGGCAGCACCTGGCACAGCACACCCCGGGCGCGGAAGGCCCGTACGAACTCCGTCACCGCGGTGTCCGGCCCGCACACCATCGACTGGCTGGGCGCGTTGTCGTGCGAGAGTACGATCCCGGCGTCCGCCCAGCCGTCGGCCAGGGCGGCGGCGACCTGCTCGGCGGGTGCGCCGACGGCGCCGAAGGCCAGGCCCGGGACGGTGACCGTGTCCGGGTCGAACCCGTCCATGAACGCGTCGACCTCCTCGCCTGAGTAGAGTCCGGCCACCGCCATGGCGGTCCACTCGCCGACGCTGTGCCCGGCCACCGCGTCCGGGATCACGCCCATGCGGCGCAGCGCCGCGTCGAGGAGCCGGCCCACGGCGACGACACCGGCGCCGTGCCGGCCCACGTCACCGACCCGGACGTCGTCGCCGTCCGCGGTGGTCCCCGAGAGGCGGGGCAGGCCGAAGTGGGCGGCGATGTCGTCGACGCGGGGGGTGAACTCGGCTTCGAGGCCGGGAAAGACGAAGGCGAGCTTGCCCTGCCCGGGCCCGAGGAGCGGTCCGGGCCGGAACCAGACGTCGCCGCGGCCCTGCCACGCCCGGCCCTTGGCGACCGCCCGCCGGGCCAGCGCCAGCCGCTTGGCGGTCGGGTCGACGACACCGAGCCGCGCGGGGCCGGCCTCAGGGTGCGTACGGCCGCTGTCCAGACCGGAGCCGAGTACGGCTGAGTCGTCGGCGGCGAGGAGCGCGGCGAGCCCCTCCGGGTGGTCGGCGGCGAGCAGGAGGACGCGTTCGGGTTCGGTGACGTGAGCGGGGGTGCGCGGGCCGTTCCCGGCGGCCGTCGCCGCCATGACATGGGGCACCCGCGCCGCGGGCGCCTCTTCCAGCACCACATGGGCGTTGATCCCGCCGAAGCCGAAGGCGTTCACCGCGGCCCGGCGTACCGGCCGGTCCCGGGTGGTCTCCCAGGGGGCGGCCTTCTCCAGTGGGCGGAAGCGGGTGCGGGCGAGGGCGGGGTGGGGGTCGTCGCAGTGCAGGGTGGGCAGGAGGGTGCCGTGGTGGACGGCGAGGGCGGCCTTGACGAGGCCCGCGACTCCGGCGGCGGGCATGGTGTGGCCGATCATCGATTTCACCGAGCCGAGCACCGCGCGCTCGTCGCCGTGCGGGGCGCCGGGGTCCGCGGGGCCGAACACCTGGGCCAGCGTGGCCAGTTCGGCCGCGTCCCCGGCCGGGGTCGCGGTGCCGTGCGCCTCCAGCAGGCCGACCGAACCGGGGGCGGCGGGGTCGAGGCCGGCGGCCCGCCAGGCCTGGCGTACGGCCTGGGTCTGTCCGCCCGGGTCGGGGTTGACCAGACCGGACGTACGGCCGTCGCTGGCCACTCCGGTGCCCCGGATCACCGCGTAGACGCGGTCGCCGTCGCGTTCGGCGTCCGCGAGGCGCTTGAGGACGACGACGCCGGTGCCCTCGCCGATGAGGATGCCGTCGGCGTCCCGGTGGAAGGGGCGGATGCGCTGGCTCGGGGAGAGGGCGCGCAGTTGGGAGAAGACGCTCCAGAGGGTGATGTCGTGGCAGTGGTGCACTCCCCCGGCCAGCATCAGGTCGCAGCGCCGGGCGGCGAGTTCGCCGACCGCCTGGTCGACGGCGACGAGCGAGGAGGCGCAGGCCGCGTCCACGGTGTAGGCGGGGCCGCGCAGGTCGAGCCGGTTGGCGATCCGGGAGGCCGCGAGGTTGGGCACCAGGCCGATCGCGGACTCGGGGTTCTCGGGGCCCAGGCGCTCGGTGAACGCCTCCCGGACGCGGCCGAGTTGGTCCGGTGTGAGGTCGGGCAGCAACTCGCCCAGCGTGCGCAGGAGCTGACCCGCCGTACGGACCCGTTGGTCGAGCCGGACCAGGCCGGGGGTGAGGTAGCCGCCCCGGCCCAGGACGACGCCGACGCGGTGCCGGTCGGGCAGCCGGTCGGCGCCGCCCGCGTCGGCGATCGCGGCGGCGGCCACGTGCAGCGCGATCAGCTGGTCGGGCTCGGTGCCCGCGACCGAGGACGGCATGATGCCGAACCGGGTGACCTCCACCGCGGCCAGGCCGTCCACGAACCCGCCGCGCCGGCAGTACACCTGGTCGGCGGCGGGCCCGGTCGCGGCCGAGGGCCGGTAGTAGTCGGCGTCCCACCGGCCCTCGGGCACGTCGCCGATCGCGTCCACGCCGTCGCGCAGGTTGCGCCAGTAGGCGTCGAGGTCGGGGGCGCCGGGCAGCAGGACGGCCATTCCCACGACGGCCACGGGTTCCTGAGGGGACGTCATGTCACCAGCCCGAGCAGGTGTAGACGACCGCGCGGGCCGACTCGTCGCCCCAGGCGAGTTCCCGCAGCAGGGCGGCGGTGCCCTCTTCGGGGTCGATGAGCTTCACACCGCGCCGGGCGTACTCCCGGCCGAGCTCCGGGCTGACCATGCCGGTGTGGCCGCCGGTGGGCGCCCACGGTCCCCAGTGCACGGTCAGCGCGCGGTGGCCGGTGCGGGCGGCCCAGTCGGCGCCGAGACCTTCCAGGGCGTCGTTGGCGGCCGCGTAGTCGGCCTGGCCCCGGTTGCCGAGAACGGCGGAGATGCTGCCGAACAGCACCGCGAAGCCCGGCCCGGTGGGGAGTTCCTCCAGGGCGGCCAGCAGGCTGGCGGCGCCGGCGGTCTTCGTGCCGTACACCCGCTGGAAGGACTCGGCGGTCTTGTCGGCGATCAGCCGGTCCTCGATCACCCCGGCCGCGAACACGACCCCGTCGAGCCGGCCGTGCTCGGCGTGGATCTCCTTGATCGCCTGGAGTGCGGCGTCCCGGTCGCGGAAGTCCACGGAGCGGTAGCGGGCCTCGCTGCCGAGCGCGGTGAGTTCGCCGAGCGTCGTGGTGATCTCCCTTTGCGCCAGGAGGAGTTCGGCGGCGCGGTTGACCTCGGCGGGCTTGCGCGGGCCGCCGCCCGCGCGGGCGGCGAGCGCCGCGCGCAGTTCGGCCGGGGTGCGGGCGGCGGCGGTCCGCGGGTCCTCGGGGCCGGTGGGGGCGGGGGTCCTGCCGACCAGCTCGATGCGGCAGCGGCAGGCGGCGGCCAGCGTGGCCGCGAACGTGGCGGTGATTCCCCGGGCGCCGCCCACCAGCAGCACCACGGAGTCCCGGTCGAGGCCGAGCGCGGCGGCCTCGGCGGCGCCGTCGCCGGCCGGGCCCGCACCGGTGGTGCCGAGCGGGCCGAGGGGCGCCTCGACGAGTTCCATGCCGTGCCGGCCGGCGGCCGTGCGCAGGACGACGGGGGCCGGTTCGGGTGCGAGCAGTTCGGCGAGCAGGGCGTCGGCGACGGTGGCCGGGGCGGTGTCGTCGAGGCCGACGACCCGTGCGACGGTCTGCGGGTACTCACGGGCGACGGTGCGGAACAGGCCGTAGAGCCCGGCCGCGCGCAGTGCGTCGTCGCCGTCAGCGGGCCGGGCGGCCAGCAGCCGGCGCGGGCCGCGGGCCAGGGCGGCCCGCAGTACGGGGAAGGCGTCCGGCAGGACCGGGAGGTCGGGGCCGGGCAGCGCGCCCAGGTACAGCACGCCGTCCAGCGGGCCGTCCGCCTCGGTGAGCAGGTGCGCGCGGCCGAGGGTCAGCACGTCGGCGCCGTATGCGGCGAGCCGCGCCTCGACCTGTGCGGCGGCGCCCGCACCGTCGCCGAGGACGGCGAACCGCCTCCCGGCGAGCACGGCGGCCGGGTCCGCCGGGTGGTCGGACCGCGGCAGGGGCACCGGGCGCAGCTCGAACCGCTTCGGGGCCGCGCCGGTGATTCCCGAGAGCTCTTGCGGGGGCTCCTCCGGATCCGAGGCCGTCTTGGTCAGGTCCATGACAGGTGAGGAGGTCGGCTCGTCCGCCGTCCCCTCATCGGCTGTGGTCAGCCGTGCCGCCAGCCACTCGGTGACCGACGCCGCCGTCCGCGCCTTGGCCAGCTCCTCCAACTCGGCGTCGTCCAGCTCCGCTGGGAGGTCGGCGCGGCCCGCGACGCCCAGCCGCTTGGCGAGTTCGCCCGCGATCTCGGCCCGCTTGATCGAGTCGATGCTCAGGTCCGCCTCCAGGTCGAGGTCGGGCTCGATCATGTCGACGGGGTAGCCGGTGCGTTCGCTGATGATCTCCAGGACGACGCGCTGGACGTCGACGCCCGTGGGCGCGCCGGTGTCCGGGGCGACCGGGACGGGCCCGGGCGCCTGCGGCCGGGGTGCGGCGGCCTCGGCGGGCACGAACCCGACGGGTGCGGCCGGCGCCTGCTGGGGCAGTGGGCCGGGGACCGCCGGTGCGGGGACCGACGTGCCGGGTGCCGCACCGAAGCAGGTGAGGAGCACGTCGCGCTGGGCGGCGATCATCTCCCGGCTGGTGCGCAGGAATTCGGAGACCAGCGCGTCCCGGTCGGCCGGGGCGCCGTACGGAGCGTGGTGCGGGGCGCCGTGCGGGGGGTTCGTCGTCACAGTCGTCTCCACGACTCGTCGGGCCGGTGCGAGGGCACCGGGGAGGAGGTCTCCGGCGGCGGTGCGGACCAGCTGCCCGTCGACCGTCCACCCGGGCCGCTTCGGCAGCGGTGTCCGGACCGCGTCGACGGCGTCGCGTCCCCTCAGGAGCCACGCGCTGCGCACGGGCCGGCCGGCGACGGCCAGTTGGGCGAGCGCGTCCAGCCAGCCGCGCAGGCCGCTGCCGTCGCGGGGCTCGCAGGCGACCGTGCGGTGCGGACGGTCGCCGAGGATCTGCCGGACCAGGCGGATGAGGACCGTGCCGGGCCCCGCCTCCACGAAGATGCGCGCGCCCGCCTCGTACATGGCCTCGATCTGCCGGACGAAGGCGACCGGGGCGCCGATCTGGGCGGCGAGTTCGGCGCGCACGGCACCGGGATCGGGCGCGTACGGGGCGGCGGTGCGGTTGGACCACACGGGGAACTCGGGCGGCCGTACGGCCTTCTCCTTCAGGACCTCGGCGAACCGCTCGCCCGCGCCGGCCACCACCGGGCTGTGGAAGGCGCAGGCCACCGGGATGCCCTTGGCGGTGTGTCCGGCCGCCCGCAGCAGCCGTACAGCCGTGGTGACGTCCTCCGTGGGGCCCGAGACGACGGTCTGCTCGGGCGAGTTGTGGTTGGCGACGACCACCGAGGCGGGCGCACCGGACGCGCGCAGGGCCCGTTCGACGTCGTCCGCACCGGCGGCGACGGCGGCCATGGTGCCGGGGTCGTCGCCCGCCGCCGCCAGGATCGCCGACGCCCGTTCGGTGCTGAGCTCCAGCAGCGTCTCGGGGCCGAGGGCGCCGGCCGCGCAGAGGGCGGCCAGTTCGCCGTAGCTGTGTCCGGCCGCCATGTCGGGCCGTACGCCCGCGGTGGTGAGCAGGGCGTGGGCGGCGAGGCCGGTGATGCCGAGCGCGGGCTGGGCGGCCCGGGTGTCGGTGAGCGCGGCCCGCTGCCGTGCGCGCCCGGCCTCGTCGAAGGCGGCGGGCGGATACATCCGCCCGGCGTGCTCCGGCCACGGCTCCAGGAACCGCTGCAGCTCCGGGAAGGCGAGGAACACCTCGGCGAGCATGCCGGGGCGCTGGCTGCCCTGGCCGGGGAAGAGGAAGGCGACCTTGCCTTCGCTGCCCGTGTCCTCGCTGCCGGTGTCCTCGGCCAGGTGGATGCCCGCGGCCGGGTCGTGCTGCCCGGCCAGAGCCCTGCGCAGCTGTCCGATCAGGCCGTCGACGTCGCCGGCCACGATCGCCACCCGCACCGGCTCCGGGGACGCGTCCGCGCGCCGGGCCGCGCTCAGCGCGAGATCGCGCAGCCGCCAGGGACGGCCGTCGGTCTCGGCGGCCGTCAGCAGCTCCTCGACGGCGCGGTGGGCCGCCGCGAGATTCCCGCCCCGGAAGAGGAACAGCTCGGCGGGCCAGGCGTCCAGCCCCTGCTCAGGCGGTACGGACTCCCCGTACGCGCCCAGCACCACATGGAAGTTGGTGCCGCCGAAACCGAACGCGCTGACCCCGGCCACCCGTTCCCCGGCCGGGGCCGCCCACGGCCGGGCCCGGGTGTGGAACGCGAAGGGGCTCTCCCCCTCCCGCCACGCCTCGTTGGGCCGCTCCAGGTGCAGGGTCGGCGGTTTGACGCCGGTGTAGAGGGCGAGCGTGGTCTTGATCAGGCCCGCGAGACCGGCGGCACACTTGGTGTGCCCGATCTGCGACTTGACCGACCCGAGGGAACAGCCACCACTTCCGGCTCCGGCTGCCGTGAACACCTCGCTGAGGACGGTGAGTTCGGTGCGGTCGCCGACCACGGTCCCGGTGCCGTGCGCCTCCACGAGACCGACCTCGGCGGGCGAGACACCGGCGTTGCGGTACGCCCGTTCCAGCGCCGCCCGCTGCCCCTCCGGCCGGGGTGCGGTCAGGCCGAGGGAGCGGCCGTCGCTGGACGAGCCGAGCCCCTTGATCACGCCGTAGATCCGGTCGCCGTCGCGCTCGGCGTCGGCCAGCCGTTTCAGGACGACGCAGGCGACACCCTCGCCGAGCGCGATGCCGTCGGCCGAGCTGTCGAAGGCCCGCGACCGGCCGGTCGGGGAGAGCGCGTGCACCGAGGAGAACAGCACGTAGTCGTTGATGCCGTTGTGCAGGTCGGCGCCCCCGCACAGCACGACGTCGCTGGTCTGGGCGACCAGTTCCTTGCAGGCCACGTCGACGGCAGCCAGCGAGGACGCGCAGGCGGCGTCGACGGTGTAGTTGGCCCCGCCGAGGTCGAGGCGGTTGGCGATCCGGCCCGCGATGACGTTGGCGAGCATGCCGGGGAAGGTGTCCTCCGTCAGCCGGGGCAGCTGCTCCTCCAGCCCGTCGGGCACCGTGCCGTAGTACGACGGCAGTACGGCGCGCAGCGTGGCGGCGTTGGACAGGTCGCTGCCCGCCTCCGCGCCGAAGACGACGGAGGTGCGGGAGCGGTCGAACTCCCGTCCGGCGTCACCGTATCCGGCGTCCTCCAGCGCCCGCCGGGCCGCCTCCAGGGACAGCAGCTGGACCGGCTCGATGCTGCCGAGCGAGGCGGGCGGGATGCCGTAGCGCAGCGGATCGAAGGGGATGCGGGGCAGGAAGCCGCCCCACTTGGAGGTCGTGCGGCCGCCGGCGTGGTGGACGGCCGGGTCCCAGCGTTCGGGCGGGACCTCGGTGACCGCGTCGTGCCCGGCGACGACGTTCGCCCAGAACGCGGGCAGGTCGGGGGCCTGCGGGAACATGCAGGCCATGCCGATGACAGCGATGTCGAGCGGGGCGGGCGTCGGCCGCTGAACCGCCTCCTCGGCACCGAGCCGCCCGGACAGCTCCCGCGTGCGGTCGGCGAGGAAGGCGGCCGCGCCGTCGGTGACCGAGCGGTGCAGGGCGTCGATCGTGGTGGTCGCGGAGCGCAGGACGGCCACGTCTCCGGCCATGAACATGCCCTTGGCGAACTGCCGTTGCTCGTCGACCGGCGCGAGTTCCCCGCCGTCGGCCCGGTCCACGCCCTTGCTGGCGATGCGCAGCCGCCCGACATTGAGCCGCTCCAGCTCCTCCCAGACCCGCCGGTCCGGCACGCCCCGGGCGCGCAGCTCCGCTTCGCGGTCGCGGTAGTCGCGGGTGAAGGGGCTCGGCACGCAGCGGGTGGCATGACCGGGGGCGGTCTCCAGCAGGGCGGTCGTGGTCGCCGCCACGACCTGCTTCTGGAACAGGGGCTGGATCGCGCCGCGTGCCACCGCCTCCGCCGTGAACAGGTAGGCGGTGCCCATGAGGACGCCGACCGCGGCGTCCCGGGCGGTGAGCGGTGCGGCGAGCGCGGCGACCATCGCCGCCGACCGCTCGTCGTGCACGCCACCCGCGAAGAGGACCTCGATCCGCCGGGCGGTCTCGTCGTCCGCGTCGGCCAGGAAGTCCTCCAGGACGGCGAGTTGCGCCTCCCACAGCGGGAAACTCGCCCGCGGCCCGACGTGGCCGCCGCACTCGGCGCCCTCGAACACGAACCGGCGTGCCCCGGCCTCCAGGAACTGCCGCAGCAGCCCCGGCGACGGCACGTGCAGGAAGGTTCGGATCCCGGCCCGCTCCAGCGCCTGGGCCTGGGAGGGCCGGCCGCCCGCGATGATCGCGTGGCTGGGCCGCAGCTCCCGTACGGCTTCCAGTTGGGCGTTCCTGACCTCCTCGGGCGCGAACCCGAGCACGCCCACACCCCACGGCCGCCCCTCCAGCACGGCCCGGGTCCGCGCCAGCATCGCCCGCGCCTGCTCTCCGCTCGCGAGGGCCAGCGCCAGGAACGGCAGGGCCCCTTCCCCGGCCACGGCGGCGGCGAATCCCGCCTGGTCACTGACCCGGGTCATGGGCCCCTGCGCCACCGGCAGCCGCGTTCCCAGCGCGCGGCTCATCGGGGAGCCGGGGAGGAGGGCTCGGGCGGGGGTGGCGGTGGACGCGGTGGATGTGCCGGGGTCGGTGGGGGCCGGCTCGGGACGGGCCGAGGCAGCACGGCCCTCGCAGGCCGCGCCGGAATCGACCGGCGAGCCCGCCACGGCATCGCCGGGCAGCCCGTCAACGGGCGCGTCCCGTAACGCTGTCAAAGGCCCGGGGTCCGCCAAGGCCCCTCGCACAGCCGCCCGCAGCCCCCGTACCGTGCCGCCGACGTCGCCCCACCGCTCGGCGAAACGGGTCGCGAGGAAGCCGTCCTGCCCCACCGGCAGCAGCTGGTGACGCGGATCCTGGCCGCCCAGCCGGGACGCGACCGCCGCCGGGTCGCCGGCCGGCAGGGGCGGTGCGTCCGGGCCCCGGCGGCGCAGTACCCGGTGGCCGCCCACGACGACGGTCTCCGAGCCGTCCAGGGAACGCAGTGCCGCGGCCGTCGCCTCGGGGAGCCCCGATTCGGCCAGCAGGGCCAGTTGGCTGTCGAGGACCACCCCGGCCGCGCCGCCGGCCACGGCGGCCGCCGCCGTACGCGGTCCGATACCGCCGCAGGCCCACACCGGGACATCCAAGTCCCGGTCACCCAGCAGCTGTTGGAGCAGCACGAAGGTGCTGAGGGCGCCCACCCGGCCGCCGCTCTCGCCACCCCGGGCGATCAGTCCGTGCGCCCCGGCGCGGACCGCCTCGCGGGCCTGGGCCAGGTCCGTCACCTCGGCCAGGACCCGGTGGCGCGCGGCGATCTCGTCGGCCTGCCACGGGGCGTCCGGCGCCAGCACCACGGAATCGGGGCCGCCGCCCGCGCCCCCGGCCCCCGGGCCCGGGGCGCCGTGCTCCAGGAGGTCTTCGGGCCGCAGCCGGCAGTGCGCCGCCACCCGCACCCCGTACGGGCCGGGGGCCATCCGCCTCAGGCGGGCCATCGCCTCACGTGCTCTTCGGTCGCCGGCGCCGAGGTCCAGGACCCCGAATCCGCCGGCCCGGCAGGCCGCCGCGGCGAGCCTGGCATCCGGTTCTCCGCAAGGGGTGACGCAAATGATCAGGTCCAGGGCGCGCACGGCAGACGTCATGATGCTCCGAATAATCGGGACCAGCACGGTGGGGGGGTCTGTGCGACGTGGAACTCTGTGCGAGGCCACCGGAAACTAGCGAGCTTATTACTGGTGGGTCAATATCGGTGCAACCATTCCTCATGCCGCCGAATCGATTCGGCCAGCCCTCGGAATTCACCGCAAGAGCCGAAAATCCGTGCAATTCCACTTCGCCCGCGCCACCGCGCGGGCGACGCCCCGGTACGCACCGCACCACCGCAAGCCCGTCAAAGCGTCCGACGGATTCCCCCGGTACCCACTCCCGCACAACGCGACGGGTGGCCGAGCCGTACCCTGTATGATCCGCACGCCGTCGGCCCGTGGCTCGAATCGGGCGCCGCCCAGGGAAATGACCATACAGTCTAATTCCTGCGCGCAAAACGCGAATCAGGGAAAATTATCGTAAACCGTTGAAGTAACGGCCGCGGTCACGTCGGAGGGGACGGACGCGAGGCCCTCCACGGGAGCCGTGACGGAGGACCCCAGGGACCCGGTGCTGCCGGTGGGCGGTGCCGGCGGTGCCGGCGGTGCCTGGGCCGGTCCGGTGTCCTCGCAGCAGCCGACCTGGGCGATCCGGGTCTCGTACTCCTTCGGGGGCTGCTCGGGATTGCCCTGCGGCGCGTCCGCTCCCGGGTGCTGGGGGGCGGTCTTCCTCTCCGGTGCCGGCCGCTGGGGCTTCCCGCTCCCGGGCGCCTTCCGCGGCGGCTGCCCGGTCGCGGGCTCCAGCGCCCACCGCTGCCGGCCGGATCCGTCGCGGGCCGTCACGACGACGCGGGTGCGGGACGCGCCGGAGCCGGGGGCGACGGCCAGCCCCTCGGGCCGGCGAAGGAGGAGTTCGCCGCGGACGGTCAGGTCGTAGGACACCTCGCCGGCGTGCACGACGCAGCCGGCCAGGACCACCGACCCGGCCCCTGGGTCGGCGGTGAGGCAGAGGGTCGGATCGACGGCGCTGCGCAGCAGTCCGTCGCCCTGGTACGACCACTGCTGGGACCCGGCGGACGAGCACGCCGCGAGCAGTGCCCCGACCCCGTCCCGGGCCCGGCCGCCGCGCACGTCCAGGCAGCGCCCGGCCGCGAGGCTGCGCAGCCTGCCGTGGGCGACCTCGACGGGCCGGCCGATGGAGGCGGCCGACGGGGACGGCACCGGGGGCGCCTCGTCGTCGGCGCTCGGGCGGGCGGTACTGCCGCTGGGGGCGCCCCAGGTCGCGTGGGGAGCGGGGACCCCGTTGCCACCGGACCAGCCCTTGGCTGCGAGCGCGGTCGCGGCCAGCGCGAGGGCGGTGAGGCCGACACCGATCGCCAGAGCCTTGCGGCGCCTGCCCTCGGGGGCGGTGCGGTGCCGGCCGCCGGCCGCCGGCGGGGCGCCCTCCGGCACGGGCTGCCGCTGCCGGGCGGGGCCGCGTCCGGGGCGCGAGTCCAGATAGCGGCGGGCGCCCCAGCCGAGCACGGTCTCGGCGAGCAGCACGTCCAGGCCGCCCTCGAAGTGGCTGAGCTGTTCCGCGGCGTACCGGCAGTACCGGCACTCCCGCAGATGCCGTTGCACATCGGGCAGCAGAGCGCCGCCCCGGCGAATGGGGACTTCGAGGAGGCGGTTGTAGAAGCGGCATTCCCTGGTGGGCGCGAGTTCCCGGTGGGCGCGGACGCAGGCCACGCGGAATTGCTCGCGGGCCTGTTCCAGGGCGGCCGACGCGGTGGCGGTGTCCACCCCCAGCAGACCGGCGGGTATGTTTATGGGTTCGGCCTCGACCTCGGTGTGCCACAGAAGGCATTGGGAGGCTCCGGGCAGGCCCCGGAATGCGCGCTCGGCGAGTTGTCGCCTTTCGGGAGTTCCGAGCATCGCCGCGCGTAAACCGCGACCGCCGGTGGGCTTGCGCAGTTCCGGCAGAATAACGGACATCATGTCGTCGGTGGTCCAGGACCGGACCGTTTCCCGTACGGCCACCAGGAGTTGCGTGCGCAGCGCGCCGCCGGCCGCCGCGCCCCCCGGCCGGCCGAGCACGCGGTGGAAGGCCGCGGTGGCCACCGTCTGCGCCGAACTGGTGGCGGACGCGAGGCAGATGGCCGCATAGTCACAGGTCGGCCGCCAGTGCCGGGCCAGCAGCAGGGCGACCGCGCGGTGGGTGTCGTCGTCCGTGCCGCCGAGCCTGGCGACGAGGTTGCGGTCGGAGTCCCCCGGAGCGGGTCCGGGGCGGGGCGGGTACGGCGGGCGTGGGGGGTGGGGGGATTGCACTGGACCTTTTCCTTCCGGGCCGCAGGACGGCACGGGGAATGCGCGCCCTGTCGGAAAGCAGTGCCTGATTGGTGCGTACCTGTGTACCTATAGGGGCTCGGCCTTCCTCCATGAGCCTGGCCTTGCCCCTCCCGCGGGAGGCTCACCTTCGCACACGCGCCTCACAGGAAACAAGAAGTGCGAGTGCCCCGGGTCCGAAAGTCCGGGGAATTCAGAAGAGTTACCGGCGGTATCCGCACCCGCATTCGAAACCCCACGACCGCTGAAGCGTTCAACTCCTCCCCGGCAATAGCCGGATGACGCGCCGTCAGGCCGTTCCCCCAACTTCTCCCATGTCCCTCTCGGCGCTCCCTCAGGCCCGTGTCCCAGCATGGGCCGCATGATCGCCCCCCACTCCTCACCCGGCTCCCCGTCCCGCCGCACAGTGCGCAAGGCGGTCGTCCCGGCGGCCGGGCTCGGCTCGGCGACGACCTGATCGATCCGCGCGAGACCCTGCTGAGCCGCATGCTGGACGCCCGCGACCAGCATGCGGGCAGTGTGGTCGCCCTGATGAGGGTCGGCCCCGCGCAGATCCATCTCTACGGCTGCGCGGCCGTGGAGCCCACCGGTGAGGACGACGTCGTACGCGTCACCGGCCTGGTCGACAAGCCCTCCCCCGAGCACGCCCCGAGCGCCTACGCGGTCATCAGGCGCTACGTCCTCGACCCGGCCGTCTTCGACACCCTGGAACGCACCCCGCCCGGCCGCGGCGGTGAGATCCAGCTGACCGACGCGCTCCAGGAACTCGCCGCCGGCGGCACGGTGCACGGCGTCGTCTTCGACGGACTGCGCTGCGACACCGGCGACAAGGCCGACTACCTCCGCACCGTGGTCCGCCCGGCCTGCGCCCGCCCGGACCTCGGTCCCGAATTCGTCGCCCGGCTCAGGGAGTTCGCGGCGGGACCGGAGGGTGACGGGGCCGTACGGGAGGAGCGGCGCGGGCCGCCTGAGGGGACCCCGGGACGCACCAGGGCCCCGGCCGCGCCCGGCCGGGGCCCGCGCACACCAGGTGTCAGCTGTTGGGACGCAGCGTCCAGACCACGGTCATCTCGGTGGTGACGGCGCCGTCCTCCCGCTGGATGGCGACGGTCACCGGGAACTCCGGGCGCTTGCCCGCGTCCAGTTCGGCGACGACGTCCCCGGCCGGACGGCCGAGGGTGGCGGTGGCCTTGACCGGGCCGAGGGCGATCTTCTTGAACGCGATCTCCGCGGTGACCGGAAGCGGAACGGCTCGCGAGAGCTGGTCGCCGAAGGCGGCGAGCACGATCGCACCGCTGGCGGACTCACCGAGGGTGAACATCGCTCCGGCGTGCGGCCCGCCGACGTGGTTGCGGTACTCGCTCTGGTCCGGCAGGGACAGCACGGCCCGCTCCGGGGTGGTCTCGAGGTACTCGAGGTTCAGGGTCCGGACCATCGGGACCGTGGCGGCGAGCAGCTCGCCGATCGACATCTGGTCTGCGCTCATGGCCGAATGTTACTCACGAGTAGCAGGTCCTGGCCAGAGCCCGGCGCAGTGATCGCTGTATCGTTTCCGCCCATGTGGCCAGGGGAGCAGCAGCCAGGTGACGGCACGAGTCCGCAACACAACAACCCGTACCAGCAGCCCGGCTACCGGCAGCCCAACCCGTACGCCGGACAGCACCCCCAGGCACCGGCCCCCTGGACCGCGCCCACCGCCGTGCCGCCGGCGCCGCAGCCCGGCGGCGGTGGCGGTGGCGGACGCCGCACCAAGCTGGTGGCGGTCGTCGCGGCGGCAGCCGTCGTCGTCGCGGCCGCTGTCACCGGGGCCCTGGTGCTGGGCGGCGGCAAGGACGACCAGGCCGGCCCCGGCCCCAGCACTTCCTCGGCGTCCGTCTCGGCGTCCGCCTCCGCCGGCGCGGACAACCCGCGCGTGAGCGGCGGCCTGAAGCCGACGGTCGCCGGCTGGAAGGTCGTGGCCAACCCCGACGTGGGCATCGCCTTCGACGTGCCGCCCGAGTGGGCCCCCCGCTCCAAGGACTGGATCACCTACGTCACGGACGACTCCGACCCCAAGGGCAAGGCGCTGGTCGGCATGAAGGCCCCGGCGGTCCTGAAGGAGAAGTGGTGCGGGACCGACGAGGACAAGAACGGCACCACCGACTACACATCGCTGGCGAACGCGGGCACACGCGGCAACGGCGACGCCGAGAGCACCGGGCAGATCGCCCGTGAGGACTCGGCGAACTGGGTCTACGGCTGGTACACCCAGCCCGACCGCAAGAAGATCACGACCGGCCCGGTGACCTCGTACACCACCGCCTCCGGCATCACCGGCAGCCTCGCCACCTCGCAGTCGTCCGGGGTCCCGAAGAAGACCAAGTGCGACTCGGACGGCAAGGCGACCACCTTCGCCTTCAAGGACGGCTCGGACGGGGCCCTGCTGTCGTGGTCGTTCGTGGGTGCCAAGGGCGTAAGCGACGAGGTCCCGGACGCGACGGTCCGCAAGATGCTCAACACGGTACGGCTGTACACCCCGCCGAGCTCCTGATCCGGTACGTCCCTGACAAGGGGCGGTGACCGAATCGTGTCCCGGGCGGCACTAGGGTTACTGGCCATGTGGCCAGGACAGCAGCCGCCCGGGGGCGAGCAGAACCCGCAGAACAACCCGTACCAGCAGCCGGGTTACCAGCAGTCGAATCCGTACCAGCAGCCCGGCTACCAGCAGTACCAGCAGCCCAACCCGCATGCGCAGCAGCCGCAATGGGGCGCTCCGGCACCTGTGGGCGCGCCGCGGCCCCCGCAGGGCGGTGGCGGCGGAAGCCGGACGAAGCTGATCGCGATCGTGGCGGCCACCGCCGTCGTCGTCGCGGCCGGCGTGACCGGGTTCCTGGTCCTGGGCGGCGACAAGGACGACACCGGTGGAGGTTCGCACAAGAAGGCGAGCCAGTCCCCGACCGCCACCTCCTCCGCGTCGAACGACAACCCACGCGGCGACGAGACCGAGAAGCCGGCCATCGCGGGCTGGAAGGTCGTGGTCAACCCCAGGTGGGGTACGGCCTTCGACGTGCCGGCGGACTGGGAGGTCGAGACGCCGGGCACCATTTTCAGCTTCCCCGACAAGAAGTCGTCCGACGGCAAGCCGCTGGTCACGATGACGTCGACGGCCGAGTACAAGTCGGAGTGGTGCACGTCCGACGACGACAAGGACGGCCGGACGGAGAACTCACCGCTGGCCGTGGTGGGCACGAAGGGCGCGAGCGGCGCCAAGAGCCCGGGCGACGCGGCGATCAGGGAAGTGCCCTGGTGGGTGTACGGCGGCTACACGCAGCCGGACAAGAAGAGCATCACGTTCGACAAGAAGGCCACGCCCTACACCACCGCCTCGGGCGTGAAGGGCGCCTACGCCTGGGCACACTCGACGAACACGCCGCGCAAGGGCAAGTGCGCCAGCGACGGCAAGGCGCTCACGTTCGGCTTCGAGAACTCCGCCGGTGACCTCGTCTCGTTCAACTTCCTGGGCCCGAAGGGCGTGGACGAGGAAGTCGGCACGGCGACCATCATGAAGATCCTCAGCACGGTACGCCTGCACGGCGAACCGACGGCGAGCTGACCAGCGGCGCCGCCCGGGCCGCGCCGCTCAGCCGATGCCGAACGCCCCGTCGGGCGGCTCGGGCGACGGTACGGCGTCCTCGTCCCGCACCGGCGCGGCGGAGCCGGTGAACTCCCGCAGGGCGGCGCCGTGCTGGACCCGGGCCGGGAAGGCGTCGGAGGCGGTGCGGCGGGCCAGGGTCGCCGTGTCGACGGGGTGGTGCGCGGCGACCAGGACCGCGTTGCCGAACCGGCGGCCGCGCAGCACACCCGGTTCGGCGATCAGCGCCAGCTCCGCGAAGACGGCCGCGAAGGTGGCGAGTTGGGAGCGGAGGAAGGTGAACGGCGCCGCGTCGGCGAGGTTGGCGAGATACACCCCGTCGGCGCGCAGCACCCGGGCGGCCTCGCGGGCGTAGGCGAGCGAGGTGAGGTGCGCGGGGACCCGGGAGCCGCCGAAGACGTCGGCGATCAGCACGTCCGCCGAGCCGTCCGGGGCGGCCTCCAGCCAGATCCTGGCATCGGCGGTGTGCAGCGTGACCCCGGCGCCGTCCGGCAACGGCAGGTGCTCGGCGACCAGCGCCAGCAGCCCCCCGTCGGCCTCCACCACGTGCTGCCGGGACCCGGGCCGGGTCGCCGCGACGTACCGGGGCAGGGTGAGCGCGCCCCCGCCGAGATGCAGCACGTCCAGCGGGCGCCCCGGCTCGGCGACGGTGTCCAGGACGTACCCGAGCCGCCGCGCGTACTCGAACTCCAGATGCGTCGGCGCGTCCAGGTCGACGTACGACTGCGGCGCCCCGTCGACCGTGAGCAGCCACGCCCGCTCCCGGTCGACGTCCGGCATCAGCTTGGCGGTGCCGTGGTCGGTGACGCGGGAGACGGGTATGGGCTCGTTCACCTTCCCATTGTGCCTATTCCACGGCGGTCACCGTCCCGGCCCCGACAGTCCTGCCGCCCTCGCGGATGGCGAACCCGAGCCCCGGCTCCAGCGGCACTTCACGCCCCAGCTCCACGGTCATGGCAACCGTGTCCCCGGGCCGCGCCACCGCCACCGCACCGAGGTCCACGTCCCCGACCACGTCCGCGGTACGGATGTAGAACTGTGGCCGGTACCCGGTGGAGACGGGCGTCGTACGCCCACCCTCCCGCGCCGACAGCACGTACACCCGCGCCGAGAACCGGCGCCGGGGCACGACACTCCCCGGCGCCGCCACCACGTGTCCCCGCCGGACGGCGTCCCGCGGCACCCCGCGCAGCAGCAGCGCCACGTTGTCCCCGGCCTGGGCCTCGTCCATCGGCCTGCCGAAGGTCTCCAGCCCGGTGACGACCGTCTCCACGGAGGCGCCGAGCACCTCCACCCGGTCACCGACCCGGACCGTGCCCCGCTCGACCGCCCCCGTGACGACCGTCCCCCGCCCGGTGATGGTGAGCACGTTCTCCACCGGCAGCAGGAACGGCGCGTCCAGATACCGCTCCGGCATGGGCACGTACGTGTCCACCGCGTCGAGCAGCGCCTCGATGGACGCCGTCCAGCGCGGGTCGCCCTCCAGGGCCCTGAGGCCGGAGACCCGGACGACGGGCGCGGCGTCGCCGCCGTAGCCGTGCGCGGTGAGCAGGTCGCGGACCTCGAGCTCGACCAGGTCGGTGAGTTCCTCGTCCCCCGCGTCGGCCTTGTTGAGGGCGACGACGATGTGGTCCACGCCCACCTGCCGGGCGAGCAGCACGTGTTCGGCGGTCTGCGGCATGATCCCGTCCAGCGCGGAGACGACGAGGATGGCCCCGTCCAGCTGGGCGGCGCCCGTGACCATGTTCTTGACGTAGTCGGCGTGGCCCGGCATGTCCACGTGCGCGTAGTGCCGGGTGCCGGTCTCGTACTCGACGTGCGCGATGTTGATGGTGATACCGCGCGCGGCCTCCTCCGGGGCGCGGTCGATGCGGTCGAAGGGCACGAACGTGCCGGTGCCGCGCTCAGCGAGGACCTTGGTGATGGCGGCGGTCAGGGTGGTCTTGCCGTGGTCGACGTGCCCCATCGTGCCGATGTTCAGGTGCGGTTTGGTGCGTACGTACGCCGTCTTGGGCATGGCTGAGTACCTCGAAGCCTCTCGTGGGAGATGGGGACCCCAAGGACTCGCCGACCCTCCCCCTGCGGGGTCCGCCGGACGTTCCGGAGAGGGTCAGCTTCGGGCGCCGTCGACAGCGCGCACGAGGATCGGGACGGCAGCCTTCGGGGCATCCGCGACGGCGGATGCTGCGAGGAGGAAGGCGTGCCGGAACATGACGCAGATCATTGCCGACGCGTTGTCCCACGTCGAATGGTTTTCCGCGGTGGGGATCCCGGTAACGGACGGCGACCATACGCCGATCACACACGTCCGTCGGTTAGGGTCACCGGATGCTCGATGCCACCAACCGCTCTGGGGGCACCGCCACGGCCTCTCCCCGGGCCTCCGCCACCAAGCTCGCGGTCGCCGTTCCCACGGCCGCGACCGTCCCGCCCCTCCCCGCTGTCCCGTCCGTCCTGCCCGCCGCCTCGGCGGGCCTCGCCGCCCGCTGCACGCGCGTGCTGCTGTCGCCGTGGTCCCGGCTGTCACTGCTCCTGGTGATGCTCGCGGCCGCCGCGGCTTGCGTGCTGCTGTTCGAGCCGCAGCGGCTGGTCACGCACGGCTGGCCGCCCGAGCTCGGCGGGGCCGCCGCGGCGGCGGTGTTCGCGGCGGCGTACGGGCTGTGCACGGTGGCCTTCGTGCCCCGGCCGCTGCTGAATCTGGCGGCGGGCGCCCTGTTCGGCTCCCAGGTGGGCCTCGGGACGGCGCTCACGGGCACCGTGCTCGGTGCCGGCGTCGCCTTCGGTCTGGGCCGGCTGCTCGGTCAGGACGCGCTGCGTCCGCTGCTGCGCGGTCGCTGGCTGAAGGCTGCCGACGGGCAGCTCAGCCGGCACGGGTTCCGGTCGATGATGGTGGCGCGGCTGTTCCCCGGAGTGCCGTTCTGGGCCGCGAACTACTGCGCCGCGGTCTCCCGCATGGGCTGGCTGCCGTTCCTGCTGGCGACGGCGCTCGGCTCAGTTCCCAACACCGCCGCGTACGCCGTCGCCGGGGCCCGCGCCTCGTCACCGACGTCGCCGGCCTTCCTGGTGGCGATGGCCTGCATCGCCCTGCCGGCCCTGGTGGGCACGGTGGTGGCGTGGCGCAAGCGCCACCACCTGCGCGCCCGGTGAGCCGTCAGACGGCTTCCAGAATCATGGCGTTGGCGAGTCCGCCCGCCTCGCACATCGTCTGCAGCGCGTAGCGGGCGCCGCGCTCGCCCATCGCGTGTACCAGGGTCGTGGTGAGGCGGGTGCCGCTCGCGCCGAGCGGGTGGCCGAGAGCGATCGCGCCGCCGTGCACGTTGACCTTGGCGAGGTCGGCGCCGGTCTCCTGCTGCCAGGCCAGGACCACGCTGGAGAAGGCCTCGTTGACCTCGAACAGGTCGATGTCGCCGAGGGTGAGGTGCGCCCGGCGCAGCACCTTCTCGGTGGCCGGGATGACGCCGGTGAGCATCAGCAGCGGGTCCGAGCCGGTGACGGCGAAGCTGTGCAGGCGGGCCAGCGGGCGCAGGCCGAGGCGTCCCGCGGTCTCGCTGGAGGTGATCAGCACGGCCGACGCGCCGTCGTTGACGGGGCTGGCGTTGCCCGCGGTGACGTTCCACTCGATCTGCGGGAAGCGTTCGGCGAATCCGGAGTCGTGGTAGGCGGGCTTGAGCCCGGCGAGGATCTCGGGGGTGCTGCCGGGCCGTACGCACTCGTCGCGGGAAACGCCGTCCAGGGGCGCGACCTCGGCGTCGAACAGGCCGGCGTCCCAGGCCGCGGCGGCCTTCGTGTGCGAGGAGACCGCGAAGGCGTCCATCTGCTCGCGCGTGATGGACCACTTGGCGGCGATGAGTTCCGCGCTGATGCCCTGCGGGACGAGGCCCTCGGGGTAGCGCTCGGCGACCCCGGGGCCGAAGGGGTCCTTGCCGGGCGGCACGTTCGACCACATCGGCACCCGGCTCATCGACTCCACACCACAGGCGACGACGATGTCGCACGCGCCCGCGATGACGCCCTGGGCGGCGAAGTGCACGGCCTGCTGGGAGGAGCCGCACTGGCGGTCCACCGTGGTGGCCGGGACGGTCTCGGGCAGGCCGGCCGACAGGGCGGCGTACCGGGTGGTGTTCATGGCCTGCTCGCCGACCTGGTCGACGGTGCCGCCGATGACGTCGTCGATCAGGGCCGGGTCGACGCCGGAGCGCTCGACGAGGGCGCGCAGGGTGTGGGCGAGGAGTTCGACGGGGTGGACGTGCGCGAGGGCGCCGTTCGGCTTGCCCTTTCCGATGGGGGTGCGTACGGCTTCGACGATGACTGCGTCACGCATGGTGCGGGCCTCCACGGCTGCTGACGGGACTACCAGCGAGTAGGAAAATCAAACTCACTATAGCTCCGCAGGTTGGAAAATCCAACCCTCATCTAGACTGGGCGCATGGCCGCCACGAAAGATCCGCGCCCCTGCTCCATCGCCGACGCCCTGGCGCTGGTCGGCGAGAAGTACTCCCTGCTCGTGCTGCGCGAGGTGTGTCTCGGCAACGGCCGCTTCGACCAGCTGGTGCGCAACATCGGCGCCCCGCGCGACATCCTGGCCACCCGGCTGCGCCGGCTCGTCGACGCCGGGATCCTGATCAAGCGCGCCTACAGCGAGCGCCCGCAGCGCTTCGAGTACCGGCCCACGCAGGCGGCCCTGGAATTGGAGCCGGTCCTGATGACCCTCATGGCGTGGGGCGACCGCCATCTCCGCAAAGACGACGATCGCCCCATGGTGATCGAGCACATCTGCGGCAACGAACTGGCCCCGGTCGTCACCTGCCGGGCCTGCGGCGAGACGGTGCGCCACGAGGACCTGACGGCCCACCCGCAGGCCGAGGGTTGGACGGTGGCGGGACCGACGGCGGCGTAACCCCTGCCATCGGACGGACCCCGGGTACACGTCCGGCCGCCCGCACATCCCGAACTTACCGTCCGAGGGCCTTTCGGCCCGCACGACGGCACCCGCCAGGTGCGCCGCGTCACCCCGCTCGAGCCGGTCGAGCTGCTCCCCCGTCGCAGCCGCCGCGGCCCGCGCACCGCGCGGCCGACGCTCGCGCCACTCGCCGGTCCGGCGTCGTACCAGCGCGGTGGCGGCCCGGTGGAACGCGGCCAGATCCTCGGGGCCGGAGGCCTCGCGCAGCGCGCGGTACCCCTTCAGGGCCACCTCGCGCCGGGGCAGGGTGAGCACCGCGGCCCCCGCCTCGGGCAGCCCGCCGTTCTGCATCAGGACGGTGACGCGCAGGTCGTCCTCGTTGACGAGCCGGTGGACGGTGGGGTGCGGGGCGGGGCATGGCCCCGCTACCGGCCACCTGGTCACCCCCTGTGCCCGGCCTGCCACGGCGGGGCGATACGCTGCCCCACGCGACGCAAGATCACCCGACGCCAGATCACCCCGCGGGATGACCCGCGAGAGCGCCACGCGAGCACCACCGACCCCCGGCCTTCTCAGTACTTGGACGCCCTGCCTTCATGTCTTGGTTTGAATCCCTCGTCCTCGGACTCGTCCAGGGGCTGACCGAATTCCTCCCCGTCTCCTCCAGCGCGCACCTGCGGCTGACCGCTGCCTTCTCCGGCTGGAAGGACCCGGGCGCGGCCTTCACGGCGATCACCCAGATCGGCACGGAGACCGCGGTGCTCATCTACTTCCGCAAGGACATCGGGCGGATCATCTCGGCCTGGTTCCGGTCGCTGGCCGACAAGGGGATGCGCCGGGACCACGACGCCCAGACGGGCTGGCTGGTGATCGTGGGCTCCATACCCATCGGGGTCCTGGGTGTGACGCTCAAGGACCAGATCGAGGGGCCGTTCCGCGACCTGCGGGTCACCGCGACCATGCTGATCGCCATCGGCGTGGTCATCGGCGTCGCCGACCGGCTGGCGGCGCGCGACGAGACGGGCGGGCGGCACCGGGCGCCCACGCAGCGCAAGACGCTGGCGGACCTCGGCGTCAAGGACGGCCTGGTCTTCGGCCTCTGCCAGGCCTGCGCCCTCATCCCGGGCGTCTCCCGCTCCGGCGCCACGATCAGCGGCGGCCTGTTCATGGGCTACAAGCGCGAGGCGGCCGCCCGGTACTCCTTCCTGCTGGCCATTCCGGCCGTGCTGGCCTCCGGGGCGTTCGAGGTGAAGGACGCGGTGGGGAGCGGGGACGTGGCGTGGGGGCCGACGCTCTTCGCCACGGTGATCGCGTTCGCGTCGGGGTACGCGGTGATCGCCTGGTTCATGAAGTGGATTTCCAACAAGAGCTTCATGCCGTTCGTGTGGTACCGCGTCACCCTCGGCATCGTCATCATCGCCCTGGTCACGGCGGGTGCGCTGAACCCGCACGCGGCCGAGTCGGCGAGCTGAGGCCCGTCTTCCGGCCGGCCTGGGTCGTGACCGACCCCATACGATCTGCGTAGCCGCGCGGTAGCGCAGGGTCAGTGTTGCCCCTAGGCTTGTCCGCGTGTCCCCCGATTCCATGACCCCTGGTTCCGTGCGGTCTGCTGCCGAGGTGAACGAGCAGATCCGCGCGCTGTGGCTGCGTGCGGGCGGGTCCCTGTCGGCGCAGGAGCGGGCGGAGTACGAGCTGTTGGTGATCGAGTGGGCCGAGGCGATCCGGGACGGGGTCATCGAGGCGGCCTGACCAGCGCGCGGCCAAAACCTGCGCCGATACCCCGGCTGCCACCGGTGACTACCGTGCCGGGGCTGTCATGACCGCAGGTGCGCGAGCGCGTCGTCGGGCAGCGGATACGGCCGTTCCTCGGGCAACAGCCCGGCCGCCCGGTCGAGTTCACCGGCCCGCACCAAGGAGTGGACCTCCGTGGCGAGCGGTGTCACGTCCTCGATGCCGGCGATCCACTCGTCCGCGTAGCGGGCCGCCGCCTCGCCGGCGAGGCCCAGTTGCAGCGATCGGTACGGCAGCGGGTTCAGGCGCAGGTCCCGCTCCGGATCCCACTGCACCCGCGCGGGTGCCCGCTTCAACTCGCGCTTCCAGGCGGCCCGGTCGTCGTGCGGGCCGGGCGCGTAGTGGGACAGGCACGCGTGGCTCAGCGCCCACTCGAAGCCGTCGCGGGTGATCTCGACGGCCAGGACGGTCTCCTGGCCCTCCTTCGTGGCCCAGCCGCAGCGGTACATCATCCACAGGAAGGACGGCTTGATCCAGGTCATGCGGCCGCGCTTCCAGGAGGAGGGGAAGCGGCCGTGGCGGGCCGCCGGCCGGCCGATCTCCGGGCGGTAGGCCTGGTAGACGGTGAGCGTCGACTCCGTGTGACGGGCCCGGATCCGAAACCTGGGTTCCGGTTCCTGTGCGACCGACTGGTCGTTCAACTGATCGTTCACGGGATCAGCCTCCGCCGCGGACCCCGCCCGGCACCACCGAATATCCCCGTATACCCGCACCCCTCTTGGCTCCGCCCGCCGCGTGCCCAACACTGTGCCGATGACGCAGCGTGTGGAGCTCGCGACCGTGATGGACCGACTGGCCGTCGACGGCCTGGTGACCGACTACGCGGTGGCCGTGGACGACGGCGACTGGGTGGGCTACCGGGGGTTGTTCACGGCGGACGGACGGGCCGACTACCGCAGCGCCGGCGGCATCGAAGGAGACGCGGGGCAGGTCGCCGGGTGGCTCGCGGAGAGCCTGGGGCTGTTCGCGATGCGGCAGCATCTGATCGTCAACCGCCGGGTGACGTTCGGTGTCCTGGACCAGGACACCGGGGACACCGCGCGGGTACAGGCCGACTACGTCAATCCGATGCGCTCCGCCGCCGGCGCCGACGCCGGCGATGGCGATGGCGGCTCCACGGTCCCGGACCTGGTGTGCGGCGGCCGCTACTCCTTCGCCCTGCTCCGCACGGCCGACGGCTGGCGGCTGCGCGAGGTCGTCGTCCAGGAGAAGTGGCGCCGCCTGCCCGACCCGCGCCCGGCCCCGGCGACCGGCTGAACCCGGGCCACCGGGGCGTCCGGCCTGCTTCAGAGCCGTGCCGGGGCCGACCGACCCGCACCCCCCTCCGACGACCGGCTGAACCCGAGCCCCGCAGCCGGACCGCCACCCGGGCTCCAGGCCCCGCCGGACGCCACCCGGCCCAGGCCCGCCTGAGGTCAGCCGCGCCCGGACACCCGGCCGCAGCGCCCGGCCTCAGGCCCTCCAGCAGGACGGCCGCCCAGGCCCCCGGCGGCGTCCGACCGACCGCGGTCACCCCACCCGCGCCCAGCCGAACCCCGGCCGGTGCGATGCCCCCTGTCCGAGATCCCCGCCCGGCGCGCAAACTGGTACCACCCGTCGGGAAATCGGCGTGCACATGCAGCCGCACCCACTGGGTAGAGAGGCGACCTATGAAGACGTTCGACCGCTGGCTCGCCTCCCCGTGGCGGCGCTCCGTCGCCGCTGTCCTCGCGGGTGCCCTTCCTGTGCTCGCTTTCCCCGCGCCGTCGCTGTGGTGGTTCGCGTACGTCGCGCTGGTCCCCTGGATCCTGCTCGCCCGGGCCGCGCCGACCGGACGGCGGGCGGCGTACGACGGCTGGTGCGGCGGGTTCGGGTTCATGGTGGCGGTGCACCACTGGCTGCTGCCGAACCTGCACGTGTTCATCTTCCTGCTGGCGGCCCTGCTGGGCGTGCTCTGGGCGCCGTGGGGCCGGCTGGTGCACCGGTTCCTCGGCAACGGTGGTGGGTCCGGGCCCGGCAGGGGCTTCGCCGCGCTGCTGGTGCTGCCGTCGGCCTGGCTGGCGGCGGAGCTGGTCCGCTCCTGGCAAGGGCTGGGCGGTCCCTGGGGGATGCTCGGCGCCACCCAGTGGCAGGTGGCCCCGGCGCTGCGGCTCGCCTCCGTGGGCGGAGTGTGGCTGCTGAGCTTCCTGGTGGTGGCCGTGAACGTGGCGGTCGCCGTGCTGGTGTCGGTGCGCGAGTCCCGTGTGCCCGCCGTGGCCTCGCTGGTCGCCACCGCCGCCGCGACCGCCGCGGCCTGGGTGTGGTCGCCGCGGCCCGACGTCGACGGCGGGGTGCGCATCGCGGTCGTCCAGCCCGGCGTGATCGACGGCCCGGACGCCCGCTTCGACCGCGAGGAGGCGCTCACCCGGCGGCTCGCGGGACAGGGCGTCGACCTGGTCGTGTGGGGCGAGAGCAGCGTCGGCCACGACCTCGACGACCGGCCCGACCTGTCCGGGCGGCTCGCCGCGCTCTCCCGTTCGACCGGCGCGGGCATCCTGGTCAACGTCGACGCCCGCCGCTCCGACCGGCCCGGCATCTACAAGAGCTCGGTCCTGGTCGGCCCGGCCGGCCCGACCGGCAACCGGTACGACAAGATGCGGCTCGTCCCGTTCGGCGAGTACATACCCGCGCGCTCACTGCTCGGCTGGGTCACCTCGTTCGGCAAGGCGGCGGGCGAGGACCGGCACCGCGGCACCGAGCAGGTGGTGATGAACGTCGGGCACGGGCTGCGGATCGGCCCGCTGGTGTGCTTCGAGACCGCGTTCCCCGACATGAGCCGCCATCTCGCCGAGGACGGCGCGGACATCCTGCTCGGCCAGTCGTCGACATCGTCGTTCCAGAGCAGCTGGGCCCCGGAGCAGCACGCCTCGCTGGCCGCGCTGCGTGCCGCCGAGACCGGCCGCCCGATGGTCCACGCGACGCTGACCGGCGTCTCCGCGGTCTACGGCCCGGGCGGGCAGCGCCTCGGCCCGTGGCTCGGCACGGACGCGAGCACCACCCGCGTGTACGACGTCCCGCTGGCGCACGGCGTCACCCCGTACGTCCGCTACGGCGACTGGCCGGTGCACGGCGCCCTGCTGGTGCTGGCCGCCCTGTGCGCGAGCGAGGGGGTGCGGGTCTTCAGGACGCGCCGGTCGACCGCTCCAGAACCGCACGTACCACCCGCTCGCACAGTTCGTGGGTCGCCAGTGCGTCCCGGGCGCTGAGCACCTTGCCCGCGCGCACGGCGTCGAGGAACGCCAGCACCGCCTGCTCGATGCCGCGCTGCCGGGCGACCGGCACCCAGTCGCCGCGCCGCCGCACCGTCGGCTGGCCCTTGTGGTCGACTATCTCGGCGAGGTTGACCACCTGACGCTTCGTGTCCTGCCCGGAGACCTCGAGGATCTCCTCCGCCGAGCCGCTGAGCCGGTTCATGATGCCGAGCGCGGTGAAGCCGTCTCCGGCGAGCTGCAGCACCACGTGGTGCAGCAGGCCGTCCTCGACGCGGGCGCGCACGGTCACGTCGTCGACCGGGCCCGGCACCAGGAAGCGCAGGGTGTCCACGACGTGGATGAAGTCGTCGAGGACCAGCGAGCGCGGCTCCTCCGGCAGCCCGATGCGGTTCTTCTGCATGAGGATCAGCTCGCGCGGATGGTCGGCGCACTGCACGTACCCGGGGGCGTACCGCCGGTTGAAGCCGACGGCGAGCGAGACGCCGTGCCGCTCGGCGAGGGCCACCAACCGCTGGGAGTCGGCGAGTTCGTAGGCCAGCGGCTTGTCGACGTACGTCGGTACGCCCGCCTCCAGCAGCCGGGTGACGATCTCGGGGTGCGCGACGGTGGACGCGTGCACGAAGGCGGCCTCGAGGTCCTGGTCGAGCAGCGCGTCCAGGGTGGGGTGGCGCCGGCCGGCCGGGAGGTGGAGGCTGTCGGCGACCCGGGCGAGCGTGGCGGGCGTGCGGGTGTGCAGGTGCAGGTCGATGCCCGGCTGTGTGGCCAGCACCGGCAGGTAGGCCTTCTGCGCGATGTCGCCGAGTCCGATGCAGCCGACCTTCACGTGCGCTCCCTGTCGTGGTTGCCCGCCGGTTTCCTTCCGGCAGCATACGGGGGCCTCCCCCACTCTCGGCTTCGCTCGAGCGGGGGGACCCCACGTCGGCGATCCCGTCGAAGCCGCGCAGCAACAGCGCGGGGGCGGCCTTCGACAGCGCGGCGATCGCGGTGTCGCGTACGGCGACGGTGACGCGGCCCTCGGCCATGCTCAGGCGGGCGGCCCTGCCGGGCGATGGCGGTCGTCCGGGGCAGCCGGGCCGCCGTGTAGTCGGCGGCGTGCACAGCGAGGACGACGGCGCCCTCGATGGCGTGGTTGCCGCCCTGGCCGAGGGTCGCCGGCATGGCGTGCGCGGCGTCGCCGAGGAGGGCGGTCCGGCCGCGGTGGAAGGCGGGCAGCGGCTCGGCGAGGTGGTGGACGTCGTGCCGGAGGACGTCTTCGGGCGGGCGGCGGTGGCGACTGCCGGGATCGGGTCGCGCCAGTCGCCGAACCGGCGCAGCAGTTCGGCCCGTTCGTCGTCCGGGGCGCGCTCCCCGGCGGGGGCCGTGGCGGCGGCGTACGCGTACACCCGGCCGTCCTTGAGCGGGTGGGTGCCCCACAGGCGGCCCCGGCCGCAGGTCTCGTGCGAGGCGAACCGCGCGCCGGGCACCGGGATCACGACCCGCCAGGTGGTGAACCCGGCGTACACCGGCCCGGGGTGACCGGGGAACAGCAGGCCCCGCGCGCGGGAGTGGATGCCGTCCGCGGCCACCACCAGCTCGGCCTCGAGTTCGTCGTCGCCGGCGCTCACGCCGGCGGGCCGGTCGCGGTCGCCGGGGTCCGCGAGGGTCGCGGCGGCGGTGGTGCGGACGGTGCCCGGCGGGAGCAGGGCGGCGAGGCTGTCGACCAGAGTCGCCCGGTGCAGCAGGACCAGGGGGCCGCCGAAGCGGGCGGCGGCCTCGGCGCCGGAGCGGGAGAGCCAGCGGCCGCGCGGGGTGCGCATCCCCACGTCGCCCTGCCAGGCGGCCGGATCGCAGGCGCGGGTGCTGGCCCTGGAGGAGATGCCGGATCCGCGCGGCGGGCTCGACGTGCTGGCCGACGCCCTGGCCCTGGCCGCGCACCGCTCGGTCACCGGCAACCGCGATCTGCTCGTCGCCCGTTACGAACTGGCCCTGGAGGCGACCCGCCGCCCGGAGCTGCGGGCCTTCTACAACGCGACGGGCGCCGTCTTCCGCGACCAGCTGGCCGCCTTGCTCACCGCCGCGGTCTCGGCCGACCCGGCCCGGCACGTGCTGTCGCTGGTCGCGTGGGCGGACGGTCTGATGTTCTCGTGCGTCGCCGGGTCGTTCAGCGCCGAGGTGCCGAGTCTCCCGGAGGTGCGGGCCGGGGTGCGGGAACTGCTGCGCGGGATGCTCGGCGGATGACCGGGAACAGCGGAAAACCCCTCGTGGAAAACGGCGGCTCGGGCCAGGATGCGGGCATGACGATCAAGCGCGAAGAGCCCGCCCAGAACGCCGGCGAACGCACCGTGCTGGAGGGCTGGCTGGACTATCACCGGCAGACGCTGGCCTGGAAGTGCGAGGGCCTGACCGACGAGCAGTTGCGGACCGCGTCGGTGGAGCCGTCCGAGCTGTCGCTGATGGGGCTGGTGCGGCACATGGCGGAGGTGGAGCGGTACTGGTTCCACGAGGTGCTGCTGGGCGAGGATCCCGGCGTGCTCTACTGCACCGAGGAGGACCGGGACGGCGACTTCCACCTCACCGAGGCCGACACCTGGGAGGAGGCCTGTGCCACCTGGCGGACCGAGATCGACGCGGCCCGGCGCCGTGCTGCGGACTTCGCGCTCGACGACTTCTCCGAGGGCGTGGGCAGGTCGACCGGGGAGCCGTTCAACCTGCGCTGGATCTACACCCACATGATCGAGGAGTACGCCCGCCACAACGGCCACGCCGACCTGCTGCGCGAGCGGCTCGACGGCACCACCGGAGACTGACGTCACCCCCGGCGCGTCCGCGCCCCTCGTACGGAGCACGAGATCACCCGTGCGGGGCATCATCCGCTCCGGCGCCGTTTCCAATCCGGGCCTGAACCGCCAGAGTTGCCCGGGTGCATCGAACGACGACCACCGCAGCGCTCCTGGCCACCGTGGCCGTCTCGGCCCTCTCCGGCTGTGTGACGGTCCAGCACCCGCCGACGCCCGGGCCCCCGCCGGGTACGGCACCGCCACAGGCGTCGGCGCCCCGGCCGGACGGCAGCGCCCGGCCGCGGGACGTACAGGCACCGGCGCGGGAGGCGCTGGACAGGGCCGGTCCGTCCCGCCACCCGGAACACCCCGCGACGACCGCGCCCCGCCGTCCGGCGGCCCCGCCGGTGCCCCGGCAGCCGTCGCCCCCGGCCGCGCGTCCCCGCCCCCGGCCGCATCGCAAGCCCCCGGAGCAGCCACGCGTGGTGATCCCCGAGGTGCCGCAGTCCCCACCGAGGAACTCGGACGTGTGCGCCCTGGGGAAGCAGTACGGCGGCTGGCGCCCGGACAGCCCGGAAGCGACGATCTGCGACCGGACGTACGGGCACTGACCGCCGCCTCCGCTACGTCGGCCGCTGCCTCGGCGGCCCCCAGGATTCCCCTCCGGAGGAACCCCCCTCCCCCAGCCTCAGCTCCAGCCTGCTGATCGCCGCCCGCACCCCGTCCCCGTAGCGGTCGTCACCGAGTGCCGCGGCCGCCCCCCGGGCCTGGCGCAGGTGGGTGCGGGCTGCCTCGGAGTGGCCCAGTTTCACGTAATCGGCGGCGAGGTTCAGGTGCAGGCTGGGGTAGAAGGCGCGCACCGCCGCCGGGCTCTCGTCGCCGGCCGCGTGGTCCTGGGCCAGCTCCTCCGCCGCCGACAACGCCCGCAGGTCCCAGGCCAGTTCGTCGGAGGGGTCGTCCTGGGTGTCGGCCAGGTAGTGGGCCAGCGTGCAGCGGTGCAGCGGGTCCCCGTCCTCCGCGAGCTCTGCCCACAGGTCCAGGAACCGGCGCCGGGCCTCCTCGCGGTCCCCGCCGTGATGCAGCATCACGACCTGCCCGATCCGAGTCAGCACGGCATCCGGCGCCGCCTGCTCCTGTCGCTCCGCCACCGCGTCCTCCGGGCACTGGGGGGTGTCTGCGACGACGCTAACCGGCGGCACCCGCAAACCCGGTCAGGCGGCCCCGTACGACACGGGACCGCCGGGCGGCGGTCAGCCGACGTTCGGGATGGTCCAGTCGATCGGCTCGTGGCCCTGCGCGGCGACCGCCTCGTTGATCCGGGTGAACGGGCGGGAGCCGAAGAACTTCTTGGCCGACAGCGGCGAGGGGTGCGCGCCCTTGACGACCACGTGCCGCTCCGCGTCGATCAGCGGGAGCTTCTTCTGCGCGTAGTTGCCCCACAGGACGAAGACCGCCGGGTCGGGCCGGTCGGCCACCGCGCGGATCACCGCGTCGGTGAACCGCTCCCAGCCCCGGCCCTTGTGCGAGTTTGCCTCGCCGCCCCGGACCGTGAGCACCGCGTTGAGCAGCAGGACGCCCTGCTGGGCCCACGGCATCAGATAGCCGTTGTCCGGGACGGGCGTGCCCAGCTCCTCGTGCATCTCCTTGTAGATGTTGCGCAGCGACGGCGGGATCTTCACCCCGGGCCGGACCGAGAAGCACAGGCCGTGCCCTTGTCCCTCCCCGTGGTAGGGGTCCTGACCGAGGATCAGGACCTTCACCTTCTCGTACGGTGTGGCGTCCAGCGCCGCGAAGACCTCCTCGCGCGGCGGGTGGACGGGACCCTTCGCCCGCTCGTCCTCGACGAACTCGGTCAGCTCCTTGAAGTAGGGCTGCTGCAGCTCGTCGCCCAGAACCCCGCGCCAGGACTCGGGCAGCATGGCGATGTCGGTCACGTCAACGTCCTCACGATGTGCGGTCACTTCCAGGCCTCAGAACCTACAGGCGACCACTGACAACGGATCCCCGCACCCGGAAAGCGCCCCGGCTGCCGGCCCGCCCGGCTACCAGCTGGTCTTCCGGTGCAGCTCCCACATCATCATGATCGTCGACGGGTCGAGCGCCTGCTCACCGCCGGAGATGTCGTCGCTGGCGGCCACGTACTGGCGGCCCTGCCACAGCGGCAGCAGCCGGGCGTCGTTCACCAGGACCTGCTGTGCCTCCTCGAACTCCTTCACCACCTTGGCGCGGTCGCTCTCGCGGCGGGACTCGGGCAGCAGCGTCTTGGTGATCTTCGGCGCCGGGTAGGGCGTACCGAGCGCGTTCCGCTCGCCCACGAACGGGGCGATGAAGTTGTCCGCGTCGGGGAAGTCGGGGAACCAGCCGCGGCCGAACACCGGGTACTCACCCTTCTGGTAGCCGACCACGTACGTCTTCCACGGGCGGCTCTTCAGGGTGATCGTGAACAGTCCGGAGTCCTCGAGCTGGGCCTTGAGCTCCTGGAACTCCTTGGCGGTCTCCGAGCCGTAGCGGTCGGTGGTGTACCAGAAGGTCAGCGGGACGCGCTGGGTGATGCCCGCCGCGGAGAGGATCTGGCGGGCCTTGGAGACGCTGGGGGCGCCGTAGTCGTCGAAGAAGCCGGCGGTGTGGCCGGTCAGGCCCTTGGGGACCATGGAGTACAGCGGGTCCACGGTGTCCTTGTACACCTTGTGCGCGATCGCGGCGCGGTCGACGACCTGGGCGATGGCCTTGCGGACGGCCGGGTTCTTGGCCCACCGGTCCTTGGGGTTGAACACCAGGTAGCTGATGTCCGTGCCGGCGCCGTCCACCAGCTGGAGGTCGGTGGAGTCGTGGCGCTGCAGGGCGACGATGTCGTCGGCGGCGAGGCCGCGGTAGGTGAGGTCGATCTGCCCCTCCTTGAGCGCCTTGACCATGCTGCCGGAGTCCCGGAAGTAGCGGATGGTCACGGCGTCGTTCTGGCGCTCGGCGAAGCCCTGGTAGTGATCGTTGCGGACCAGCTCGGCCTTCTCGCCGTCCTTGTACGACTGGAGCTTGTAGGGCCCGGACCCGAAGACCTCGCCGTCCTTGCGCAGCGACTTGGCGGGGTAGTCGTCGGGGTCGACGATGGACATGGCCGGGGTGGCGAGCACGAAGGGGAAGGTGGCGTCGGGCTTGTTGAGGTGGAAGACGACCTCGCGGTCACCCAGCGCCTGCACCCGGTCCAGGCTGCCGAGCAGCCCGGCGGGGCCGCTCGCGGCGTTGATGGTGCGGATGCGGTCGATGGAGTGCTTGACGGCCTCCGCGGTGAGCGGGTCGCCGTCGGAGAACTCCATGCCGGGACGCAGCTCGCAGCGGTAGGTGCGGTTGCTCGCGTCGGTGAAACCACAGCTCTTCGCGGCGTCGGGCTGGGGGGTGGTCGCGCCGTTGGGGTAGGCGAGGAGGGTCTGGTAGATGTTGCGGAACAACTCCCAGGAACCGTCCCAGGACGCGGCCGGGTCCAGCGTGCTCGGGGCACTGGTGGTCCCCACGACGATCGGTCCCTCGCTGTCCGGGTCTCCGTCGGAGAAGACACCGCACCCCGCCACCAGGCATATGGACGCGACCGCAGCCACTCGCCGCAGGCCTCGCTTCCGGTCAAACACGCGCACGCTCCTCGATCTGCCATACCAAGGGTCGGCAGACCATACCGCAGCGTCACGCCCGCTGAGAGTCCCCGGGGGGAGGCCGCTTGATCGACTTGGCTCTGACCACGTTGTCATTCCGCTGTGCGGATCTTGTACGACGGCGAAACGGGCGCCGCCTCCCCCGAGGACGCGGCGCCCGAAGCGCGGTGCCGGCCGGTGGCGTCAGGCCACGCCGGCGTTCAGGAAGATGCCGCCGTCGACCACGAGCGTCTGCCCGGTGATCCAGTCCGACTGCGCCGAGGTGAGGAACGCGGCGGCGCCGCCGATGTCGGAGGGCACGCCGAGCCGGGCGAGCGGGTAGGCGGCGGCCGCCTCCTCCTCCCGGCCCTCGTACAGGGCCTGCGCGAACTTGGTCTTCACGACCGCCGGGGCGATGGCGTTGACCCGCACCTTCGGCGCGAACTCGTGCGCCAGCTGCTGGGTCAGGTTGATCATCGCGGCCTTGCTGACGCCGTAGGCGCCGATGAACGGCGAGGGCGCCAGGCCCGCGACCGAGGCGATGTTGACGATCGCGCCGCCGTTGTCCTTCTGCCAGGCGTGCCAGGTCTTCTGGGCGAAGCCGAGCGCCGAGATCACGTTGGTCTCGAACACCTTGCGGGCGACGTCCAGGTCGAGGTCGGCGATCGGCCCGAAGACGGGGTTCGTGCCGGCGTTGTTGACCAGGAAGTCGACGCGGCCGAAGGCCTCGACGGTGCGCTCGACGGCCTCGCTCTGGTGGGCGAGGTCGTGCGCCTTGCCGGCGACGCTGATGACCCGGTCGGCGCCGAGCTTTTCGACGGCCTCCTTCAGGGCCTCCTCGTTGCGGCCGGTGATGCACACGCGGTCGCCGCGCGCGACAAGGGCCTCGGCGACGCCGTAGCCGATGCCGCGGCTGGCGCCCGTGACGAGGGCGACTTTGCCGGAGAGTTCAGGCAGTTCAGTCATGTCCGTGATCCCCAGTGTTCCTAGTTCAGCGGTCCGCCGGCGACGTACAGCACCTGACCGGAGACGAAGCCGGCGGCCTCGCCGGTGAAGAAGGCGATGGCGTTGGCGATGTCCTCCGGCTCGCCGACGCGCTGCACCGGGATCTGAGTGGCGGCCGCGGCCTTGAACTCCTCGAAGCCCATCTTGACGCGCTCGGCGGTGGCCTTCGTCATCTCGGTGACGATGAAGCCCGGGGCGACGGCGTTGGCGGTGATGCCGAACTTGCCGAGCTCGAAGGCGAGGGTCTTGGTGAAGCCCTGCAGGCCCGCCTTGGCGGCGGAGTAGTTCGCCTGCCCGCGGTTGCCCAGCGCGGAGGACGAGGACAGGTTGACGATCCGGCCGAAGCCCGCGTCCACCATGTGCTTCTGGACGGCCTTCGTCATCAGGAAGGAGCCGCGCAGGTGCACGTTCAGGACGGTGTCCCAGTCGGAGACGCTCATCTTGAACAGCAGGTTGTCGCGGAGCACGCCCGCGTTGTTCACGAGGATCGTCGGCGCGCCGAGCTCCTCGACGATGCGCGCGACGGCCGCCTCGACCTGCGCCTCGTCGGAGACGTCGGCGCCGACCGCGATGGCCTTGCCGCCGGCCGCGGTGATCTTCTCCACGGTGTCCTTGCAGGCGGCCTCGTCGAGGTCGATCACGGCGACCGCGCGGCCCTCGGCGGCCAGTCGGACGGCGGTGGCGGCGCCGATACCGCGCGCGGCGCCCGTGACTACCGCGACCCGCTGCTCAGTGGTGGACATTGCTGGTTCTCCTCGCCCTAGAGAAAGTGCGCCCATGTGGTGAGCGACCGCTTAGTACCTTCAGCAGACGTGACGCTAGAAGCCCTGGCACCCGGTGTCAACGGCACACGGGGTGCGTGTGATCCATTACCTCACCAGGAGGTTCAGCAAGCGCTCCGCTTCGGCCGCCGGATCGGTGGTGAGCCCCGTGTGCACCGGTCCGGGCTGCAGGACCGTCGAGCGGGGCGCGATCAGCCACCGGAAGCGCCGCCCGGCGTCGTCCCCCGCCGCCTGCCCGGCCGCCGCGCCGCCGGTGCACACGCCCTCCACGGCACCGAGCGCGGCCCGGACGCCGGCCACGTCCGCGTCGGGGTCGAGAGCCAGCAGCCGGGCCTCGTCGAGGTGGGTGCGGGCACCGACGTACGCCCGCGCGCGGCAGTAGACGACCACGCCGGCGTTGATGCACTCGCCGCGTTCGACGCGGGGCACGACCCTGAGCAGCGCGTACTCGAAGACGTCGCGGTCGCCGCCCTGGCCCGCCCTGGTGATGTGCCGCTTGTTCACTTGTCCCCCTCGATGCCCTTGATGCCGTGGACGCGCTCGTGGATGTCGGCGGCCCGCGCGAGCAGCGGCCGTGCGTAGGCCCGCCGAAGGTCGTCTGGGGTGTCGAAGCCGGGCTCGCCGGCCAGCCAGGCGTCGGGGATCTCGGCGGTTACCTCGGCGAGGAGTTCCTCGGTGACCAGGGGCGCCAACTCGGCGGCGGCGCGCGCGACATCCGGCGCGAAGCGGGCGAGGGCATGGTCCGAGGCGTCGTACGGGCGGGCCGCGGAGGTCTCGGCGGAGGGCCAGTTGTGGTGCCAGATCATGGTGGCGCCGTGGTCGATGAGCCACAGCTCGCCCCGGTGCGTCAGCAGGTTGGGGTTGCGCCAGGAGCGGTCGACGTTGTTCACCAGCGCGTCGAACCAGACGATCCGGCCGGCCTCCCCGCGGCTCACCGCGAAGGCGAGCGGGTCGAAGCCGAGGGCGCCGGAGAGGAAGTCCATGCCGAGGTTGGTGCCGCCGCTGGACCTCAGCAGTTCCTGCACCTGCTGGTCGGGCTCGCCGAGCCCGAGGACCGGGTCGAGCTGAATCGTCACCAGCCGGGGGATCCTCAGACCGAGGCGACGGGCCAGTTCGCCGCAGACGACCTCGGCCACCAGCGTCTTGCGGCCCTGCCCGGCGCCGGTGAACTTCATGACGTACGTCCCGAAGTCGTCGGCCTCGACGAGCCCCGGCAGCGAGCCGCCCTCACGCAGGGGCGTGATGTAGCGGGTCGCGATGACTTCCTTGAGCATCGCCCCAGGCTACTGGGCCTGCGGTGACGGCCCGGCTGACAGCGGAACCACAGCCGTGGTTTACGTCCGCCTCATCCCCGGGAGGACAAGATCCCGACACCGTCTGAACAGGTGGTGCCCGAAGACCGTACCCCTGGACGGATCACGAAAAGCTCCGCGGAAGGAATTCCACATGACCAGCGCATCGCCCACTCCCGCAGCGGGACCGGCCCGCCGTACCGTCGTGGCGGCGGCCGGAGCGGCGGGCCTCGCCGCCGCGCTGACCGCCTGTGGGTCGGACGACAAGTCGTCCGACTCCTCCAGCGTGTCCGGATCCTCCGGGTCCACCGGCGCGGCCGGTGTCGGCGCGGCCGACTCCCCCAGCGCGCGGGAAAGCACCGGTTCCGGCGGTGGCACCGCGCTCGCCAGGACCTCGGACATCCCGGAGGGCGGCGGCAAGATCTTCAAGGACCAGGGCGTGGTGGTCACCCAGCCGGCCGCGGGCACGTACAAGGCGTTCTCGACCAAGTGCCCCCACGCGGGCTGCGCGGTGGGCAGCATCGCCGACGGCGTGATCGTGTGTCCGTGCCACAACAGCCACTTCTCCGTCACCGACGGCAGCGTGAAGCAGGGTCCCGCGACCCAGCCGCTGGCCGCCGAGAACATCACCGTGTCCGGGGACGAGATCAAGCTGGCCTGAGCGTCAGACCCGGCGGTGCGGCCGCTTGAGGCAGCCGAGCACCTCGTCCGTGGTCGCCACCGTGGCGACCAACGCGAGGGTGTTGCGGATCATCGCGGGGGTGTAGTCGGAGGGCACCCCCGCGATGGCGTCGCGGGGCACCAGGGCGGTGTAGCCGAGGTTCACGGCGTCGAACACGGCGTTGGGAATGGCGACGTTGACGGAGACGCCGGTGATGATCAGCGTGCGGCAGCCCAGGTTGCGCAGCAGCGCGTCGACCTCGGTGCCGTGGACCGGCGACAGGCCGTGCAGCCGTCGTACGACGATGTCCTCCTCGGTGACCTCGATCGGCGCGGCGACGCGCACCGCCGTGGTGCCGGGCAGCTGCTGGACGGGGAGTCGTTCGGCAGCGCGGAACAGCCGGGCGTTGCGGCCGGCGCCCCGGCCGTCCGGGCGGCGTTCGGCGACGGCGTGGATCACCTGGACGCCGCTGTCGTGCGCGGCGGAGACCAGGCGGGCGATGTTCCCGAGGGCACCGGAGGAGCGGGCCTCCCCCGCGAGGTCGGGCAGCGCGCTGTCCGGGCCGACCACCCCCTGCTGGCACTCCACGGTGAGCAGGACGGTGCTCGTGGGTTCGAGGAGTTCACCGAGCTGCTCGTACGAGGCCATGACGCGCCCTTTCGCCGGGGTGCGGGGCGGGCGAGACTAACCGGCATTGCGTACGAGGGGAAGACGACCCATTCTTTTCTGACGTGATGTCAGAGGATCTAGGCACCGGACAGGACCCGGACCGTCTCCTCTGGCACGACGTGGGAGAAGAGGGGGCCGCATGACCGTCACTCAGCGCCGGGGCCGGAAGATCATGATGACACCGGGTGAGGTGGACGAGTTCCTCACCACCCAGCGCACCTGCCGGGTCGCCACCGTGTCGGCGAACGGCGCCCCGCACGTGAGTGCCCTGTGGTACGCCTGGGACGGCGTCTCGCTGTGGCTGTACTCGGTGGTGCGCAGCAAGCGCTGGGCGGACCTCACCCGCGATCCGCGGGTGGCGATAGTCGTCGACTCGGGCGAGGAGTACGACCAGCTGCGCGGCGTCGAGCTGACCGGCACCGTGGAGTTCGTGGGCGAGGTGCCGCGCACCGGGGAGCTGTGCGCCGAACTGGACACCGCGGAGACCCTGTTCACGCGCAAGAACTTCGGTCTGGACGAGATGCCCCACGACGGGCGGCACGCGTGGGCGCGGCTGACGCCGGAGAAGATCGTCTCCTGGGACTTCCGCAAGCTGGGCTCCGCGTAAGCCGGTTGCGCGGGTGTGACCCGGGTCAGCCGACCTTCTCGGCCGCCGTCCGCAGCGCCTCGACCGCCGCGCGGATCGACGGGCGGCGGTCGGCGTCCGCGCGCCAGACGACGTACACATGGCGGCGGACGCGCTGCCTGAGCGGGACCGTGACGACGCCCGGGGGCATCGGGTGCCGACCCAGCAACGGCGCGACGCACACGCCCAACCCGGCGGCGACCAGGCCGAGTTGGGTGTGCGTCTCGGCGGCGCGGTGGCCGACGATCGGCTCGACGCCGCGCGAGCGCAGCGTGAACATCAGCCACTCGTGGCAGAACTCGCCCTCGCCCCAGGTGATCCACTCGTCCTCGGCGAACTCCCCGAGGTCCACCTCGTCCCGGTCCGCGAGCGGGTGTCCGACCGGCAGGGCCACGTCGGCGGGATCGTCGAGCAGGGGCGCCTTGACCAGGCCGTCGGGCACCGGCATCGGCTTGTTGTACCAGTCGAGGACGACCGCGAGGTCGAGGTCGCCGCGCACCACCCCGGCGACGCCGTTCTCCGGCTCCAGCTCACAGGAGCGCACCCGCAGCGCGGGGTGCCGGGCGCGCAGGTCGGCGAGAGCGGTGGGGAACAGGCCGCGCGCGGCGGTCGGGAACGCCGACAGCCGCAGCTCTCCGGCCACCTGGCCCCGGTGCGCCTCCAGGTCGGACTGGGCGAGCTCGACCTGGGACAGGATGCGCGCCGCGTGCTCGGCGAGCAGCCGGCCCCCGTCGGTGAGCCGGACGCCGCGCCCGTTCTTGGCGAGGAGCTGCTGGCCGACCTCGCGCTCGAGCTTGCCCAGCTGCTGTGAGACGGCGGACGTCGTGACGTGCAGCGCCTCGGCCGCACCGCTGACCGAGCCGTGCCGGGCGAGGGCGTCGAGGGTGCGCAGGCGCTCCAGGTTCAACATATAAGCGATACTAAGAGATACCGCTTGAGAAATCTCGATTGTGCTACGAGGTTGCCGTCCAGCATCGTTGAGTCCATGACCACCGTCGCCGCCGCCACGGGCACCGAGGCCCGTCCCCCTTCACTTCCCCGCACCCGCCTCGACTGGCGCCTGCGCTTCGCCGCGCTGTCCTTGATCTGGGGGTTCAGCTTCCTGCTCATCAAGGCGGGCACGGAGGGCTACGCGCCCTTCCAGGTCACCCTCGGACGGCTGGTCTTCGGCACGGCGGTGCTCGCGGTCGCGATGGCGGTGAAGCGGGAGCGGCTGCCGCGCGGGGCCCGTACCTGGGGGCATCTGGCCGTGGCCGCGTTCCTCCTCAACGCCCTGCCCTTCTCCCTCTTCGCGTACTCGGAGCTGACGATCCCGTCCACACTGGCGGGCATCTGCAACGCCACCTCCCCGCTGTGGGGCATGGCCCTGTCCCTGGTCGCCCTCTCCGAGGACCGGCCGACCCGGCTGCGGGTCGCGGGGCTCGGCCTGGGCTTCCTCGGCGTCCTGACCGTCCTCGGCGCCTGGCAGGGCTTCCACGGCCTGGACGCCACCGGCACCGCGCTGGCCCTGCTGGCCTCGCTCAGCTACCCGGTCGGCTGGATCTACGTCCGCCGCACACTCGCCGGTTCCGGCCACTCCCACCTGTCGATGACGGGCGCCCAGCTGCTGCTGGCGACGCTCCAACTAGCCCTGGTCACCCCCCTGTTCACCGACCTCCCCGCCCACTTCTCCTTGCTCCCGCTGCTCGCCGTCGCCGCCCTCGGCGCTCTGGGCACCGGCCTCGCCGTCCTCATCCAGTACGGCCTCGTCGCCGAGGTCGGCCCGACGACGGCCCAGATGGTCACCTACTTCATCCCGGTCATCGCCACGGCTGCCGGCGTCGCCATCCTGGGCGAGTCGCTGCGCTGGACGACCCCGGTGGGGGCGGTGATCGTGCTGGCGGGGGCGGCGCTCACGCAGGCGCGGGCCGGGCGATCCTAGGCGCAGCGGCGCGTCGGGCCCATGGCAGCGGCCCTGGCGTCCGGTGCCGGACCACCCGTGGGCACTGGCCGGTGAGCCTTTCGGGTCACAGCGCTGGTTCCCCGGCAGGCAGCGTTTGCCCCTCAACGAGCGGCGTCGGTCCCCCGCGCGAGCGCAGCCGAGCGTGGGGGGAGCGTGCTCTCGGCGTGCCGGCCGGAAGTCCTCGTACTGGACGCACTCGGGCTTTCGGCCGGTGCGACGAGCGGGGGCACCTCCCACGCCCTTGAGGCACCGGGGGAGCGTGCCGGGCGTCGCGACGGGGCGAACGTTGCCGGTTGGGGCACTAGACATAGCTCCGCATCGGCGCCGGCCCGACCGCGGCGGCGATCGCGTCCGCCAGGGGGCCGGCCTCGGTCGCCTCGAGGGTCGAGACGGTGATCCGGATGCCGGGCGGGGAGCCCAGGCGGAAGCGGGCGCCGGGCGAGACGGCCCAGCCGGCGTGCAGGAGGCGGGCGACCGCGCCGGTCTCGTCGGGGACGGGGACCCAGACGTTCATGCCGCTGCGGCCGTGCGCGCGGACCCCGCGCTCGGCCAGCGCGTCGATGAGCAGTTCCCGCCGGGCGCGGTACGCCGCCGCCACCGCCGGTCCGTCCACCGCGCCGTCCGCCCGCAGCCGGACCACCGCCCGTTGCAGCAGCAGGCTCACCCAGCCCGGCCCAAGCCGCTGCCGGCCACGGACCCGGTCGACGGTGACCGTGTCGCCGGTGAGCACCGCGAGTCTGAGGTCGGGGCCGTAGGCCTTGGCGGCGGAGCGGACGAACGCCCAGTGGTGGGTGACGCCCGCGAGGGGGTGCAGCGGCAGGTCGACGATGCCGTGGCCGTGGTCGTCCTCGATGAGGAGGGTCTGCGGGTGCTCGCGGAGGACGGCACGCAGGGCATGCGCGCGTGCGGCGCTCACCGAGGCGCCGGTGGGGTTCTGGGCGCGGTCGGTGACGATCAGGGCGCGCGCGCCGGAGCCCAGGGCAGCGCGCAGGTCCTCGGGGCGCGGGCCCTCGTCGTCGACGCCGACGGCGGCCGTACGCAGTCCGAGCGCGGAGACGAGGTCGAGGGTGCGGCCCCAGCCGGGGTCCTCGACGGCGACGGCGTCCCCCGGCTTGAGGTGCGCGGCGAGGACGCGTTCCACGGCGTCCAGGGCCCCGGAGAGCACGGCGAGGGGGCCCTCGGGCACGCCGGCGGCGTCGAGTTCGGCCCGGGTGATGCGTGCCAGCTCCGGCTCTACGGGGTCGTCGCCGTACAGGACCGGCTTCCGGTCCGCCTCCGTCGCGACCGCCGCCAGCGCCGGGGCGAGCGACGGCAGCAGCGCGGGGTCGGGGTTGCCGCCGGACAGGTCGCGTACCCCGGCCGGCACGTCCACGCGTATCTTTTCCCGCCCGGTGGTGGCCGGCTTGGGCCGGATCCGGCTGCCCCGGCGCCCGGCGGTCTCGATGACCCCGCGCTCGCGCAGGGTGCGGTAGGCGGCCGCGACGGTGTTCGGGTTCACGCCCAGTCGGGTTGCCAACTCCCGCATCGGCGGCAGCAGTTGCCCCGGTTCCAGTGCACCGGCGCCCACCGCGCGTTCGACGCTCGCGGCAATCTCCGCTGCACCACGGCCTTTGACCGGATACTCTCCTAGCACAAAGCCAATTATGCACTAGTGCAATAGAAACGCAAGGAGACCGCCATGCAGGGGACCCAGCAGACGCCGGCCGAGTCCGCCCCCTACACCCCGACCGACCGCACCGTCCCCACGCGCGCCGCGCACAAGGCGTCGTACGACCGCGACCTGGTGCACGCGATACTTGACGAGGGCTACGTCTGCCACCTCGGGTTCGTCCGCGACGGCGCCCCGGTGGTACTGCCCACGCTGTACGGCCGGGTCGGCGAGCGCCTGTACGTGCACGGCTCCACGGGCTCGCGCCCGCTGCACATGACCGGCGAGGCCGGCCCCGGCCTGCCGGTGTGCCTGACGGTCACCCATGTCGACGGCCTGGTGCTGGCCCGCTCCGCCTTCCACCACTCGATCAACTACCGCTCCGTGGTGGTGCACGGCACCGCGCACCAGGTCACCGACCCCAAGGAGAAGCGGCTCGCCCTGGACGCGCTGGTCGACCACGTCGTACCGGGCCGCTCCGCCGACTCCCGGCCCGCGAACAAGAAGGAACTGGCCGCGACCGCCGTCATCCGCCTCGACCTGAACGAGGTCTCCGCCAAGCTCCGCACCGGCGGCGTGAACGACGAGCCCGAGGACCTCGCCCTCCCCCACTGGGCCGGCGTGGTCCCGCTGCGCAAGGGGTACGACACCCCGCTCGCCGAGGCCGGCCTGGCCCCCGGCACCGGGCTCCCCGACTACCTCACGGCCCTGTGATGCTGATCCGTCCCTGGGACGCGCCCCACGACGACACCGAGTGGCAGACCTGGCTGGCCGCCCACGACTTCGGCCAGCTCGCGGTCAACGGCCCGGCCGGTGAGCCGCCGTTCGTCCAGCCGCTGCACTTCGCCTACGACCCCGACCGCGGCGAGGCCGTCACCCACCTCGCCCGCCCCAACCCGCTGTGGCCGGCGCTGGAGGCGAACCCGCAGGTGCTGCTGAGCGTGGTCGACGACTACGTCTACGTCCCCGGCCCCTGGCAGGCCGCACCGGACACCCAGCCCGAGCACGGCGTCCCCACCAGCTTCTACGCGGCCGTCCAACTCCGCTGCACCGCGCACATCGTCGACGACCCGGCTCAGAAGGCCGCCCTCCTCAACCGCCAGGTCGGCCACTTCCAGCCGGAGGGCGGCTCGGCCCGCGCGACACCGGACGAGGCGCCGTACGGCCGCCTGCTGTCCGGCATCCGCGTCCTGCGGCTGGAAGTGACCGGCGTCCGGGCGAAGTTCAAGTACGCGGGCAAGCGACCGGACGAGGTCCAGCAGCGCATCGCGACCGCCCTGGCCGGCCGGAACGGCCCGCGCGACGCGGCCGCTCGGGAGCATCTGGTGCGCCGGCGAGGGGCGTGAGCGGCCAGCCGGTCACGGAGTGTGCCGCGCCCCGCGTGTCTCCGCCACGGCGAGCCCCGTGACGGAGCCGAGGCCCGCCTCAGGCGGCCGGGGGCGGAAGGACGAGCGCGTTCGACGGCATGATCGACACTCTGGTGCTGTGACCGGAACGGTTCAGCGCGACGCCCGGCACGACGCCTCGCCGTGTTGTCGCATCACCCGAGTACATCCAGTACGCGGGCGATGCTCCGCCTTGCGATGCACCGCACCGGACGCCGCGAGCTTTCCGGCAAACCTTTCCGGTCACCGCACTACTGGGCGGCCGTTCCCCGCGCGGACAACTCCCTTTCGGCGCCGCTGCCCGCCACCGGCTCGGCGGCGCCCGTGGCCGGTGCCGAGGACTGGGCGATGAACGCGCCGAGCAGGACGACCGCGCCGCCGACGACCTGCGGCGCCGAGAGGTGTTCGCCGAGCAGCACCCAGGCCAGCACGGTCGCGATCACCGCTTCCAGGCAGGCCACGGCACCCGCGACCTGCGGAGACAGACGGCGCACGGACAGCACGCCGGTGACGTAGGCGATCACCGTCGCGACCAGCACGGCCCAGGCCAGCAGGGCGGCGGCCGGGACCTCGGTGCCGTTCATGCGGGCGGTGCCGGACAGCACGGACCAGTCCATGGTCCAGGGACGGGTGACGAAGGTCAGTACGACGGCACCGACGAGCAGGCCGTAGGCGATGACCCCGAGCGGGTCCGGCGCCTCCTCGCCCGCCCCGGCGCCCTGGTCGGACAGCACGAAGTAGCCGACCTGGCAGCCGGCCGCGCCGAGTGCGAGCAGCAGCCCCAGCGCGTCGAAGCCCAGGCCCGACCAGACCTCCACGACGCACGCGAGGCCGCCGACCGCGAGGACGACCCCGAGCGCGGCCGCCCGCGTCACCGGCCGCCGCTGCACGAACCGCACCCAGCCGAGCACGAGCGCGGGCGCGAGGTACTCCACGAGCAGCGCGACCCCCACCGGGATGCGGGAGAGCGCGGCGAAGTAGCAGGCCTGGACACCGGCGACGGCGAGCAGCCCGAACCCGGCGAGCAGCGCGGGTCGGCGGCGCGGCAGGCCGCGGTGGCGCACCGCGAGCGGCAGCATCACGAGCGCGGCGCCCGCCACCCGCAGCCACACCACGTGCAGCGGGCCGAGTCCCGCCTCGATCAGCGGCTTGGCCGCGACACCGGATCCCCCGAAGGCGAGCGCGGACCCGAGCGCCAGGCCGAGCCCGACGCCCTTCCCGCCACCGCCGTGACTGCTCTCAGACGTACGCACCGGCACATGATGACAGGCGATGACAGGAGCGTCACCCCCGTTGACACCTGTCTCACCGGCTGGACGGAATCGGAGCGTTGCGCCGCCCGGCGTTCTGGCGGGTGGTGGGGATCGGGGCCGCACGCCGCTCAGCGGTCTGGCGCGCGCGGGAGTACGAGACCGGAAGGCCTCAGCGCATCGCGCCCGGAAACGGAGCTGCCCCCTCCGCTCAGCGGACCGGACCGCACTCCCCCACGTGCTCCGCCGTACCGCTCTCGATCCGCGCGAGCAGACCGGTCACCTCCACCCCGGCGCGCCGGAGCACCTCCACGGCCCGTGCCTGGGGTTCGGCGACGAGGGCGGCGAGGAGGTCGGTGCCGCGGGCCCGGTCCTCGCCGCGCCGCCCGGCGCGCTCGCGGGCATGGCGCATGGCGGCGGCGGCGACCGGCGACCAGCCCTGGGCGCCCTTCAGGAAGGACAGCGCGCCGGATTCCTCCACGGAGCTCTGCCAGCGCAGGCCGTAGCCGATGCTGCGCTGCACGAGGTAGCCGAGCAGACGGACGACCTTCCGGGCATCGCCGATGACGGCACGCACGTCGGCGTCGGTCTCCAGGAGCGAGTGCAGCAGATGGGCGGTGTCGATGTGCCGGTCCCCGTCCCGAAGGGCCCTGCGGCGCGCACCGGCGACCACCGCCGCCAGCTCCGCGCTGAGCCCGGCGTCGTCGTCCGCATGAAGGACGCCCTGGTCGCGGGCGGACCGGCGGGAAGTACGGGGGTGCACATTCCCTACCCCATCAGCCTCCCGGGCGCGCGTCATCGGCGGGGGGAAGCATTTCCGCGTCCCGCACAGAGTGGACGCCGAGGGCCGGTGTCTCCTCCTTACGGAGGAGATCAGGCGGAGAAGCCGGGTCCCACAGGTTCTGACAGTTCATCAGTATTGAATGTTCCAGGCCCTGCGGCTACGTTCCGCGACACCGTAGCCCGACACGAAGGGGTGGTCGCATGGCCGAAGTCAGCGCGGAGGCACACATCCAGGCACCGGCCGAGAAGGTGTGGGCGAAGCTCACGGACTGGTCGGCGTACGGGGAGTGGAACGCGACCCACACCAGCTTCCCCAAGGGCGGCCCCGAGACCCTGGAGGCGGGCGGGACCTTCCAGGAGAACATGAAGCTGATGGGCTTCCCGGCGGAGGTCGAGTGGACCATCGAGGAGCTGGAGCCGGTCCGGGTGTTCGCCATTCGCGGCAAGGGTCCCATGGCGGTGAACGTCGCCACACGCTACACACTCACCCCCGACGGCGACGGTACGACCGTGCGCATCCACGGCGAGTTCACGGGCGCGGCCGTCTCGCTCATGGCGGGCAAGCTCAAGGACTCGGCGACGGCGGCCCTGAACGAGTCGCTGCGCAAGCTGGGCGGACTGGTGGCCTGACACCGCCCGCGCTCACCCCGTACAGGAAGGGCCCCGTGGATCACTCCACGGGGCGCCTCGATCGCCGTACGGCCGTCAGGCCTCGTCGGCGAGGATCAGGTACAGCTTCTTGCGGGCGTCGTTGATCACGCCCAGCGCCTTCTCGCGCTGCTCCTTGCTGCCGGTCTTCCAGACCTGACTGAAGGCCTCCATCAGACCCATCCCGGCCTGGCGGATCTCACTGAGCGCCTCCCAGTCGACCCCGCGGGAGGCCTCCTCCCAGGGGGCCTCGGGGCCCTCCTCGGCCGCGGCCCGGCCTTCGTCGGTGAGCGCGAACAGCTTCTTGCCGCCCTCGCTCTCGCTGGCGATCAGGCCCTCGTCCTCCAGCAGTTGGAGGGTCGGGTAGACCGAGCCGGGGCTGGGCTTCCAGGCGCCGCCGCTGCGCTCGGCGATCTCCTGGATCATCTCGTAGCCGTGCATCGGCCGGTCCTTGAGCAGGGCCAGGATCGAGGCCCGCACGTCACCGCGCCGCGCCCGCCCCCTGGGGCCACCGCGCCCTCGCGGCCCCCAGGGTCCCGGTCCGAATCCGGGGCCGCCGGGCCCGAATCCCGGGCCACCAGGCCCGAAGGGACCGAAGGCCGCGCGGCGCTCGCCCCGGCCGCGCCGGTGGGGGCCGTCCTGTCGATGTCCACGCTCGAATCCGTGGGTGCGCATCGCCATCACTCCATTGATCGTCGATCAGTCGCGATGCTTCAACGATATATCGGAACCGATCGCCCGGCAAGCCCCCGCAGCGAGACGCGGTGTCCCGCGCCCGGCAAGCCCGCGCAGCGAGACGCGGTGTCCCGTCCCATGCGAATTGGCTCTGGCGCACCGCAGCCCACCGGCGACGCTGTGTCCGACGCTCGCGGTGAGGGGCGAGGGCGTCGGGGAGGTAGGCGTGGGCGAGCCTGCGGAGGCGGGATCCGGCTGGGCGTACGCGTCGGACGTACAGGTGGGGTTCGTCGGTGTCGACGGGATGGGGCAGTTTGGGTCGCTGGTCCGCCACTGGGACGGGCCGTTCGAACGTGCCGCCCCGGTCCGGAAGTTCATCTCGTTCAAGGGGCAGAAGAACTTCACGGGTGACCACTGGGGGCGACCTCGCGTGACCTGGTGGGGTACGAGTCATGGGTGGAGCGGGACGCCGCGATGGCCCTGGATTTCGACCCCGCCGTGGCCGCCTTGGCCTCTCACCCCTTCTGCCTGTCGTGAGGGGACGGCGGCCGGGATCGTCAGCACACGCCCGACTGTTTCGCGCGGCTGGCCGACGGCACCGTTTGGGACGGGACAGTGGAATCGGTCCAGCACCCCCCGATTGGCCTTGGCCCCGCAGGAACCGCACCCCCTACCGTCAGCGCATGCGCATCCGAATCGTCGACGCCTTCACCGACCGGCCCTTCGCAGGCAACCCCGCCGGGGTCCTGCTGCTCGACGCCTTCCCTGACGACGACTGGCTGCAGAAGGTCGCCACCGAGGTCAACCACGCCGAGACGGCGTTCGCCCACCGCCTGCCCGAGGGCGGGGACGCGGACTGGGCGCTGCGGTGGTTCACGCCCGTCACCGAGGTGGCGATGTGCGGCCACGCGACACTCGCCACGGCCCATGTCCTGCACACCACCGGCGCCCACGAGGGCCCGGTGCGGTTCGCCGGCCGCAGCGGGGTGCTCATCGCGACACCCGGCGAGGACGGCTCGATCACCCTGGACTTCCCGACCGCCCCCCTCACCCCGGTCGGCCTCCCGGCCGGCGTGACGGAGGCGCTCGGCGCGGAGCCGGTCGCCGCCTTCGACACCGGTCCGGACATCGGCGACCTGCTGCTGGAGCTCGCCGACGAGAAGACCGTCCTCGGCCTCTCCCCCGATCACAAGGCCCTCGCCGCCTACTCCACACGCGGGATCATCGCCACCGCCCGGGCCGAGGACCCAGCCCGCGGCCACGACTTCGTCTCCCGCTGCTTCTTCCCCAACGTCGGCATCGACGAGGACCCGGTCACCGGCAGCGCCCACACCGCCCTGGCCCCCTACTGGTCCGAGCGCCTCGGCCGCCCCGACCTCACCGGCCTGCAGGCCTCCCGCCGCACCGGACTCGTCCGCACGGGCCTGCGCGGCGACCGCACCCTGCTGACCGGCCGCGCGGTGACCGTCATCGAGGGCGAGCTGCTCGCCTGAGCCCTGCGCCCCGCCCCCTGAGCCCCGAGCAAAGCGAAAGGGGGCGTACGACAGCCTCGTACGCCCCCTTCCCAGCCGCTCACGCCGTCGGCAGCCACCCCACCTTGCCCGCCAGCAGCGCGTAACCCACGAACGCCCCGATGTCGAGCAGGGAATGCGCGACCACCAGGGGACCGACCCGCCCCCAGCGCCGGTACAGGTACACGAACACCACGCCCATGACCATGTTGCCGACGAAGCCGCCGATGCCCTGGTACAGGTGGTAGGAGCCGCGCAGTACGGAACTGGCCACCAGTGCGGTCCCCGGGGTCCAGCCCAACTGGCCCAGCCGGCGCAGCAGATAGCCCACGACGATCACCTCTTCGAGGATGGCGTTCTGCATCGCCGAGAGGATCAGCACGGGATACTTCCACCACACGTCGGGCAGCGCCTCCGGCACCACCGTGAGGTTGAAGCCGAGGCCGCGGGCGGCCAGGTAGAAGGCGATGCCGGTGCTGCCGATGACCGCCGCGACCCCGGCCCCGCGGCCGAGGTCGGGCCAGGGCCGGGTCCGGTCGAAGCCCAGGGTGCGCAGGCTCCCGCCCTCGCGCAGCAGGAGGTGCGCGACCAGGGCGACGGGGACCAGCGCGGTGGCGATGCCGAACAGCTGCCAGGCCAGATCCAGCCAGGGACGGCCCGGCGCGGCCGAGGCGTTGAGGGTGGCCGCCTGGTCCTTGAGACCGCCGGGTTTGGTGACCGATCCGACGAAGCTGATCAGAGCGGACACTCCGCTCGCACCGAGCGAAAGACCCAGAACGAGCAGCGTCTCGTCCCGGAAGATCCGTCGGGAGGGCCACTCCCCCGGATAGGAATCGGCCACCGAGCCCGCCTCCACCTGCACACCTGCCTTCAGTTGGGTAATCCCGCCCCATGCCCGTCTTCGCCCGGGCTATGGTCTCGAAAGAACTTACGAATATCGTGACGAGTTACGAAGATCGTGCGCCACAGGCTGTCGGGGGACGGGAAGGGGCACCACCGTCATGGGACGTCACAGCTTGCCCGATCCGTACGGCGCGGGCGCGGCCGACCCCCGCTCGCGCGTCCGCCGCCGCACGGTGGCCATCGCCACTGCCCTCGTCCTCACCGTCGCCGCCGGCACGGCCGCCGCGGTCAAGAGCGGGCTGCTGTCGTTCGGATCCTCCTGCCAGGACGACGCGGTACGGCTGACGGTGGCCGCCTCACCGGACATCGTCCCCGCGCTGAAGGCGGCGGCCGGGCGGGCGCGCACGCAGAACGTGACGTCCGACGGGCGCTGTGTGGCCGTCACCGTGACCGCGCGGGACGCGTACGAGGTCGCGGACGCGCTGCGGAAGGACAGGAAGCCGGACGCCCAGGTGTGGGTGCCGGACTCGGAGGCCTGGGTGGAGCGGGTGAGGACGGACCGTGCGGCGACGCAGCTGACCCCGGTGGGGAACGTCGCCGCCACACCGGTCGGGGTGGCGATGGAGCCCGCCGCCGCGAAGGCGCTGGGGTGGCCGAAGAAGACGTACAGCTGGACCGAACTGGCCGGTGCCGCCCTGGGGGACGGCTCCGTCGGGCTGGGCGCGGCCGACCCTGCGCGCAGCGCGACCGGGCTGCTCGCGCTCACCCGGCTCACGACGGCCGCCGGCAGGACGAAGGACGGGGACACCCGGGCCGCCGCCCTGATGAAGACGCTGTCCCAGCGGGTCTCCGGCACCGACGGGCAGGTCCTCGCCACCCTGCCCGGCCGCAACGACGCGGTGATCCTCAGCGAACAGGCGGCGTTCGCGTACAACGCGACGGCGGACGCCGGCCGCGACCTGGACCTGTTCTATCCCACGGACGGGTCACCGAGTCTCGACCACCCCTACGCCCTCGTCGACGAGCCCGAGCTGACCACCGACGAGAGCCGGGCCGCGATCCGCTTCATGAGCTATCTGCGGCGGCCGGCGCAGCGCACCCTGCTGGAGAAGCACGGATTCCGCACGGACGACGAGACCGCCCCGCGAGCCGTCGTCGCCCAGGCCGGCGGCAGCAGCCCCCAGCCCTACGCGTCACCGTCCGCCGAGCCGGCCTCCCGGGCCGCCCTGGAGGACGCGCTGGGCACGTGGACGGTCACGGTGCAGAACGCCCGGATCACCACGGTCGTCGACGCTTCGGCCTCCATGGCGGAGCCGGTGCCGGGGACCGGCCGGTCCCGCATGGACGTCACCCGGGCCTCGCTGCTCCGGGCCCTCGCCACCTTCACGCAGGAGGACGAGATCGGCCTGTGGGAGTTCTCCACCCGGCTCGACGGCGCCAAGGACTACCGCGTCCTGGTGCCGGCCGAGCGGCTCGGCGACCGCGAGGGCTCCGGCACGTAGCGGGACCGGCTGTCGGCGGCCTTCGACGGCCTGGAGCCCGTGCCCGGCGGTGCGACCGGGCTGTACGACACCACGCTCGCCGCGTACAAGGCGGCGACCTCGGCGTACGCGAAGGGCAGGTTCAACGCGCTGGTCGTGCTCACCGACGGGGTGAACGAGGACCCTGGCAGCATCTCGCGCTCCACCCTCGTCTCCGAGCTGGCGAAGCTCAGCGACCCCGAGCATCCGGTGCCGCTGATCGTCATCGCGGTGGGGCCGCAGGCCTCCGAGGAAGAGGCCCGGGAGATGGCCGAGCCCACCGGCGGCACCGGCCAGGCGGTCAGCGATCCCGCCCAGATCGACACGGTGATCCTGAAGGCCATCGTTGCCGCGGGGGCGGCGGGGGCGGGCCGCACCGGGGACTGAGCCCGCGCGCTCGTCGCCCTCGTCGTCCCCGCGCCGGTCGTCCCTACCCCAGCGGCACCGGCTCCGGCAGCCCCACCGGCCAGGTGTGCACCGGCTCCCCGAGGTGCATGAGCTCGCAGTAGCGCCGGGTCGTGGCCGCCAGGGCCGCGTCCCGGGGGAGGCCCTGTTCCAGGGCCCGGTGGAAGGTCGCCGCCTGCCAGGCCGCGCCGTTGACCCGCCGTCGGCACCGCTCCTCGACGACGCCGAGGTAGAGGTCCCGGTCGGCGGCCTCGACGCCCCACGCCGCCAGCCCCGCCTCGGCGAGCGGCAGCAGTTCCTCGCGCACCAGCGTCACCGCGTCGACCTCGCCCAGGCCGCCGTACCGGCCGCGCCGGGGCCAGACCAGGCGCGCGTCGATGCCGTACCGGCACGCGGCGTCGAAGTTGGCGGCGGCCGTCTCGAAGGGCATCCGGGTCCACACCGGCCGTGACTCCTCGGCGAGGGCACGCACCAGACCGTAGTAGAAGGCCGCGTTGGCGATGACGTCGGTGATGGTGGGCCCGGCCGGCAGCACGCGGTTCTCCACGCGCAGGTGCGGAACACCGTCGGCGACGTCGTAGACCGGGCGGTTCCAGCGGTACACCGTGCCGTTGTGCAGGACCAGTTCGGCGAGCTTCGGCGCGCCGCCCGCGTCGAGGACCTCGAGCGGGTCCTCGTCGTCGCAGATGGGCAGCAGGGCCGGGAAGTAACGCAGGTTCTCCTCGAACAGGTCGTACGCCGAGGAGATCCACCGCTCCCCGAACCACGTGCGCGGTCGCACGCCCTGGGCCTGGAGCTCGGGCGGGCGGGTGTCGGTGGCCTGCAGGAAGAGCGGGGGGCGGGACTCGCGCCACAGCTCGTGGCCGAAGAGGAAGGGGGAGTTGGCGCCGACGGCGATCTGCGGCGCACTGGCCACCTGCGCGGCGTTCCACACGTCGGCGAAGCGACCCGGGGTGACCTGGAGGTGGAGCTGCACGGAGGTGCAGGCGGCCTCGGGGGCGATCGAACGGGAGGTGCAGGTGAGGTGCTCGACACCGTCGATGTCGAGGCGGAAGTCCTCGCCCCGGGCGGCCACGATCTGGTCGTTGAGCAGGGTGTAGCGGTCGACCTCGGAGAGGTTGGAGGAGACCAGGTCGTCGCGGTCCAGGGTGGGCAGGATGCCGATCATCACGATTCCGGCGTCCAGCTCGCCCGCCTTGCGGTCGGCGTAGGCCAGCGAGGTGCGCAGTTCCTCGGCGAGCCGGTCGAATACCCGCCCGCCGAGCCGGTGCGGGGCGATGTTGACTTCCAGGTTGAACATGGCGAGTTCTGTTTGGAAATCACGGCTCGCGATACGTTCGAGTACCTGTCCATTCAGCATTTTCGGCAGGCCGTCGGGACCGACGAGATTCAGTTCGATCTCCACACCCATCAGGTTCTTCGGGCGATCGAACCGCTTCTGGGCCAGCAGGCGCTCCAGCCCCGTCAGGCACTTCTGGAGCTTTTGCCGGTAGCGCTGCCGATCGGACAGGTCGAACGGCCCTGCCACGACCTTCTCCCCCATCGAAGCGTCCCTCCTCGGATGGGCGGGCGGAAGATCCGGCCGCCGGGGTCCAGGGTCAGGTGGGATGATGCCCACCCGACGCGATCGATAACGTCACGCGCGGACCCCGTCCCCGCTACTCTGTTGGAAAGTGTCCCGCGGCACATTCACGGGGCATGGGGCAGCACGCACCTTCGTGTGCCCCGATGACCTCGTGAAAAACGCCGACGAGAATGGGCCGACCGCTGCGGCAGCGTATTCCGAGGTCAGGGCGGCTGGAGCGGCCCGAGAATCGGGATTTTTCCCGCGAATCGCCGACCGATTACGACCTTGTTCTACTCACCGGAAACGGCTAGACGAAACATCGTCTGAACATATGTCGGTTAAACTCCGCGAAGAAGGCAGAAGGTTGGCGCCCACTGTCCTGGTTCCCGCCGTCCAGACGACGTGCGGCAGGCCGCGTCCGCACCTCTCGTTCACCGCCCCGGGCCCCCGCCTCTGTGACCCATGAGCTGACAGCGTCGTCCGCCCACCCCCGCCCTCGCGCCATCGCGCCTGTCGAATGAGAGGCGACCCACCATGCCCCTGCACGTCCCCCCTGCCCCCGCGCCCGCCCTGCGCTCCGTGCTCACGGCTCTCGGTTCCCCCACCGCCGTCCGCGAGGCCCGTACTCCCGCCCTGCGTGCCGCGCAGGGTCCCGCCACCCCAGAACTGCCGCTTCCCGTGCACGTACTGGACCGGATCACCACCGAGGGCGTGTCCGCGACCCGGCTGACCGGCTGGCGGTTCCTGATCCGCTGCGGCGACCGTGCGGTGGCCGCTGCGGAGACCCGGCTGACCCCCGACGGCTGGGCGTTCTCGCACTTCTTCGAAGGTCCCTACATCGCCTCCACCGAACGCGCCCTGCGGCAGGCCGAGACCATGCAACAGCCCTACCAGGCACGTCTGCTGTCGGTGCCGGGTCTGTACATGCTCACACTGTGGCTGCACGGTGACTGCGCCGCGGACGGCGCCGAGGGCCATCCGGCCGCCACCGACCTGCTCGTCCCGCTGGCCCCGGCACCGCCCGGCATCGCGGCCCACCGGCCGCACCGGGTCGCCGAACTGCTTCCGGTGCTGACCCATCGGGTGACGCCGATCCCGCTGCTCGGCTCCCCCGCCTGACGCCGCTCCCTTCCCCCTTCTCCTTTCGTACCCCGCCACCTCTCCGGTGGCGGGGTTCGTGTGTGACTAGCCCCTTCCGGCCACCGAGAACCACCCGAAAAGACAGTGCAGTTGCGCTGAACCGGCCGCGCGGGTGACGCGTCCTCAACCTGTGAGAAGCCGTGCTGCGAAATCCCTGCGGATTCACGCCCGGAGGGCAACACTGGGTTCCGACCGACTTTTCACCACGGGGGGCGGACATGACCACGACAGAGCGAGAGATCCCACCCATGTGCCAGCACCAGCCACCGTGCGCGACAGCCGAATCCGCCGACCGGGAGTCCGCCCGCCTCGTGGCGCACCACCCGGAGCAGGGTTGGAGCCTGCTGTGCAACGGCGTTCTGCTCTTCGAGGACACCGGTGAGCTCCTGCCCAACGGCCAGATCATCGCCCCGCACCGCCCGCTGGGCACCAGCCGGGTGATGACGGCCGCCTAGGGCTTTCGGCGACACCACCCCGGGCGGTCCGCCGCGCCGCCCGGTGAACTGAAGGGGCCGGCTCGCACGCACTCGGTGCGCACCGGCCCCGACGCGTGTCCGAGGGCGGCTACCCCGGTAGCCGATCGCTACTCCAGCGCCTCCCCCAGCGCCGCGTACACGGGCTTCGGCCTCAACTGCTCCGGGTGAAGTCCCGCGTCACATCACCCCAGGGCCGAGTCGATCTCCAGCCGCCGTGGAACCACCCAGCCGGCGCCGCGAGAGGCGGAGCCGCCTGCTGCTCGATGCGCACCACGTCCTTCACCGGGACCGGCGCGGCCACTCCCGGCAGGTCCGATGTCAGCCCGGCCAACTCGCCCATCGTCCGGGCCGCGAGGGCGGCCTCCACGCGCTCGGCCAGCGCCTCCACGCTCACCGGCCGTCCCCGGCGGCAGCGGCCAGCGCCTCCACCACACGGTCCCGGTCCACGTGCGCGGCCCGCAGCTCAGCCGACATGTCTCCACCCCCGATTCCCGAATCCCGCCGCCCGACCAACAAGGACGCGAAACTTAAGCTATGTCGCGTTATACCCAACGACCGGCCCCCGTCCACGGTTCCCGCCCCCTCGCCCTATCGTGACCAGCATGCAGTCCTACACGATCGGCCAGGCGGCGCGGCTGCTCGGCGTGAGCCCGGACACCGCCCGCCGCTGGGCGGACGCCGGCCGGGTGGCGACCCACCGCGACGAGACGGGGCGCCGGCTCATCGACGGCAGGGACCTCGCCGCGTTCTCCGTCGAACTCGCCAAGGCGGGCGGGAGCGAGGAGGACGCGGGCGCCTCCTACACCTCGGCCCGCAACGCCTTCCCCGGCATCGTCACCGCGATCAAACTCGGCGATGTGGCGGCCCAGGTCGAAATCCAGGCGGGCCCCCACCGCCTGGTCTCCCTCCTGACCCGGGAGGCCGTCGAGGAACTGGGCCTGGAGGTCGGCATGGAGGCCACCGCCCGCGTGAAGTCGACGAACGTACATATCGACCGGGTCTGAGCGGGCCCGGATCCATCCGTCCGGTCCGCGCCCACAACAAGGGGGCCCGTAGAAACGCACGTGCCCACCACATCCCCCCATCACCCCAGCTCTTGCGATGCCCCAGGAGGCTTACCCCTCGCATGTGCGGCAGTATCATCGCCGCATGGCCGTCACGCGACGGTCGCGCAGGGCACGACCGCCCGTGCTGAACGACCAGAGGAGCAGATCCGGGATGACCCGTTCCATGCGCCGCCCCCGGCGGATGCTGGTGGCCGCCGCAGGAGTCGCCGCCCTGCTGGCTCTGAGCGCCTGCTCCCCCTCCGACAGCTCCAACGGCTCCGACAAGTCGGAGAGTTCTCCGAACTCCTCCCCCAAGTCGGCGAAGCTCTCCGGCACGGTGACCGTCTTCGCCGCCGCCTCGCTCCAGGAGAGCTTCACCAAGCTGGGCCAGGAGTTCGAGCGGCAGCACCCCGGCACGAAGGTCAGCTTCAGCTTCGGCGGCAGCGACAGCCTCGCCGCGAGCATCACCGGCGGTGCCCCCGCCGACGTCTTCGCCGCCGCCAGCCCCAAGACGATGGCGATCGTGACGGACAAGAAGGACGCGGCCGGCACGCCGGTCACCTTCGTCCGCAACCAGCTGGAGATCGCCACCCTGCCGGGCAACCCCGACAAGGTCTCCTCCCTGAAGGACCTGACCAAGTCCGGCCTGAAGGTGGTCCTGTGCGACGAGACCGTGCCGTGCGGCGCCGCCGCCCAGAAAGCCCTGGGCGCCGGCGACCTCAAGCTGACCCCGGTCTCCTACGAGCAGGACGTCAAGAGTGCCCTGACGAAGGTGGAGCTGAAGGAGGCCGACGCCGCGGTGGTCTACACGACGGATGTGAAGGCGGCGGGTGACAAGGTGGAGGGCGTGGAGTTCCCCGAGTCGGCCAAGGCCGTCAACGACTACCCGATCACCCTGCTGAAGAACGCGCCCAACGCCGAGACGGCCAAGGCGTTCATCGCGCTGATCCGGTCCGCCGACGGCCAGAAGGTGCTGACCGAGGCCGGGTTCCTCAAGCCGTGACCGGGGCCCGCGACTCAGGTGCCGCGGCCGACACCCTGGTGGGCGGTCCGCGGCGCCGACGCGTGAGAAACGGCGGACGCGGGGCGCCACTGCCCCTCCTCGTGCCTGGCCTGGCCGCCCTGGCCTTCCTGTTGCTGCCCCTGATCGCCCTGCTCGTCCGCGCCCCCTGGCACAGCCTCCCCGACCAGCTGACCAGCCCCGAGGTCTGGCAGGCGCTCCGGCTCTCCCTGGTCAGCGCGACCGCGGCGACCGCCGTGAGCCTGGTCCTGGGCGTGCCGCTGGCCTGGCTGCTGGCCCGTACGGACTTCCCCGGACGCGGCCTCGTACGGGCCCTGGTGACCCTGCCGCTGGTGCTGCCCCCCGTGGTGGGCGGTGTGGCGCTGCTGCTGGCTCTGGGCCGCAACGGGGTCGTCGGGCAGTGGCTGGACTCGTGGTTCGGGATCACGCTGCCGTTCACCACGACCGGCGTCGTGATCGCCGAGGCCTTCGTCGCCATGCCGTTCCTCGTCATCAGCGTCGAGGGCACGCTCCGCGCCGCCGACCCGCGCTTCGAGGAGGCGGCCACCACCCTCGGTGCCTCCCGCTTCACCGCGTTCCGCCGCGTCACCCTCCCGCTGATCGCCCCCGGCATCGCGGCGGGCGCCGTCCTGGCGTGGGCCCGCGCGCTGGGCGAGTTCGGCGCGACCATCACCTTCGCGGGCAACTTCCCCGGCCGTACCCAGACGATGCCGCTCGCGGTCTACCTCGCCCTCCAGAACGACCCCGAGGCGGCGATCTCCCTCAGCCTGGTGCTGCTGACCGTGTCGATCGCGGTGCTGGCGGGCTTGCGGGACCGGTGGATGACGGCATCATCATGACCCGCGGCTCCCTCCGGACGTGCTGGACGATCCCCTCATGACCGACACCGACGACACCAAGGCCGGCCTCCGCACCGAGGACGTGGGCGGGTCGGGCCTGGACGCCCGGCTCGTCGTCGACCGCGGCTCCTTCCGCCTCGACGTCACGCTGACCGCCGCACCGGGTGACGTCGTCGCACTGCTGGGCCCCAACGGCGCCGGCAAGACCACGGCCCTGCGGGCGCTCGCCGGTCTCGTCCCGCTCACCGGCGGCCACCTGTGGCTGGACGGCGCCGCCTTGGACCGTACGCCACCGGAGTCCCGTCCCGTCGGCGTCGTCTTCCAGGACTACCTGCTCTTCCCGCACCTGTCCGCCCTGGACAACGTGGCCTTCGGGCCGCGTTGCCGAGGGGCCACCAAGGCGGAGGCCCGTGCCCAGGCCGCCGCATGGCTGGACCGCATGGGCCTCGCCGACCACGCCGGCGTCAAGCCCCGCCGCCTCTCCGGCGGCCAGGCCCAGCGCGTCGCCCTCGCCCGCGCCCTGGCCACGCACCCCCGGCTGCTGCTCCTCGACGAGCCGCTCGCCGCCCTCGATGCCCGCACCCGCCTCGAGATACGGGCGCGGCTCCGCCGCCACCTGGCGCAGTTCGAGGCGGTGGCGGTCCTGGTGACGCACGACCCGCTGGACGCGATGGTGCTCGCCGACCGGCTGGTCGTCGTCGAAGACGGCCGGGTGGTCCAGGAGGGCTCCCCCGCCGACATCGCCCGCCATCCGCGTACGGACTACATCGCACAACTGGTCGGTCTGAACCTCTACAAGGGCCGCGCCGAGGGGCACACCGTCCGCGTGGAGGCAGGTCCGACGATCACGACCACCGAGGACCTGGCCGGGGAGGTCTTCGTCGCGTTCCCCCCGGGTGCGGTCACCCTCTACCGGGACCGGCCGACCGGCTCCAGCGCCCGCAACCTGTGGCGCTGCGAGGTGGCCGGCCTGGAGACCCACGGCGACCAGATCCGCGCCGACCTCATCGGTGAGCTGCCGCTCGCCGCGGACCTCACCACGGTCGCCGCGGCCGACCTCGACCTGCACCCGGGCGTGCCGGTGTGGGCCACGGTCAAAGCGACGCAGACCCACGCATACCCGGCATGAAGCGCCCGTCGTCGTACGTTGATGCCCATGACCTTGAGCATCCGCAACCAGCTCCCCGGCACCGTCACCACCGTCCAGCCCGGCGAGGTCATGGCCGCAGTCAAGATCCGCCTGGACGGTGGCCAGGACCTCACGGCGGCCATCACCTCGGAGGCCGTCGAGCAACTCGCCCTCGCCCCGGGTGCCACCGTCCGCGCTCTGGTGAAGTCGACGGAGGTCTCCCTGGCCACCAACCGGGTCGACGGCCTCTCGATCCGCAACCAGCTCCCCGGCACGATCACCCACCTCACGATCGGCGAGGTCATGGCCTGCGTGAAAGTCGCCGTGGACGGCGGCGAACTCACCGCCGCGATCACGAAGGACGCGGCCACCGACCTCGGCCTCTTCGTGGGCTCCGACGTCGTCGCCCTGATCAAGTCGACCGAGGTCTCGCTCGCGACGGCCTGACACACGAAGGGCTCCGCCCCGGCCACAGGAGGCCGGGGCGGAGCCCACGCAGGCGCTGGGATCAGTCCTGGTACGCGTCCAGCGGCGGGCAGGAGCAGACCAGGTTCCGGTCGCCGAAGGCCTGGTCGATGCGGCGCACCGGCGGCCAGTACTTGTCGGCGGCCGAGCCCCCGGCCGGGAACACGGCCTCCGCGCGGCTGTAGGCGTGGTCCCACTCGCCGCCCAGAGCGGCGGCGGTGTGCGGGGCACCCCGGAGCGGGTTGTCCTCGGCGGGCCACTCGCCCGAGCCGACCTTCTCGATCTCCGCTCGGATCGCGATCATCGCCTCGCAGAACCGGTCCAGCTCGGCCAGGTCCTCCGACTCGGTCGGCTCGATCATCAGCGTGCCGGCCACCGGGAAGGACATCGTCGGCGCGTGGAAGCCGTAGTCGATGAGCCGCTTGGCCACATCGTCCACGGACACGCCGGTCGCCTTGGTCAGCGGGCGCAGGTCGATGATGCATTCGTGCGCGACCAGGCCGCCGGGGCCGGTGTAGAGCACCGGGTAGTGCGGCTCGAGGCGCTTGGCGATGTAATTGGCGGAGAGCACGGCCACCTGCGTGGCCCGCTTCAGGCCCTCACCGCCCATCAGGCGGACGTACGCCCACGAGATCGGCAGGATGCCCGCGGAACCCCACGGAGCCGCCGAGATCGGCCCCACACCCGTCTCAGGACCGGCCTCGGGCCGGAGCGGGTGGTTCGGCAGGTACGGCGCAAGGTGCTCGCGCACGGCCACCGGGCCGACGCCGGGGCCGCCGCCGCCGTGCGGGATGCAGAACGTCTTGTGCAGGTTCAGGTGGGAGACGTCACCGCCGAAGTGGCCCGGCCTGGCGAGGCCGACCAGGGCGTTGAGGTTGGCGCCGTCGACGTAGACCTGGCCGCCGGCCTCGTGGACCTGGGCGCAGATGTCGGCGACGTGCTCCTCGAACACGCCGTGCGTCGACGGGTACGTGATCATCAGCACCGCCAGCTCGTCGCGGTACTGCTCGATCTTCGCCCGCAGGTCCTCGACGTCGATCTCGCCGTCCTCGGCGGTCCTGACGACGACGACCTTCATGCCGGCCATCACAGCGCTGGCGGCGTTGGTGCCGTGCGCGGAGGACGGGATGAGGCAGACGGTGCGCTGGTCGTCGCCGTTCGCCCGGTGGTAGCCGCGTACGGCGAGCAGACCGGCGAACTCGCCCTGGGAGCCGGCGTTCGGCTGCAGCGAGACCTTGTCGTAGCCGGTGACCTCGGCGAGACGTTCCTCCAGCTCATGGATGAGCGTGAGGTAGCCCTGCGCCTGCTCGGCGGGCGCGAAGGGGTGCAGCTGCCCGAACTCCGGCCAGGTGACCGGCTCCATCTCCGTGGTCGCGTTGAGCTTCATGGTGCAGGAGCCCAGCGGGATCATGCCGCGGTCGAGCGCGTAGTCGCGGTCGGCCAGCCTGCGCAGGTAGCGCAACATCGCCGTCTCGGAGCGGTGCTGGTGGAAGACCGGGTGGGTGAGGTAGTCGTCGGTGCGCAGCAGGGCATCGGGGAGCGCGTCCTCGGTCGCCGCGTCCAGGGCCTCGATGCCGGCCTCGACACCGAACGCCGTCCATACGGCGGCCAGCTGAGCCCGGGTCGTGGTCTCGTCGCAGGCGGCCGAGACGTGGTCGGCGTCGACGAGCCGCAGGTTGACCCCGTTCTCCCGCGCGGTGGCCACGATGTCGGCGGCCCTGCCGGGCACGCGCGCGGTGACCGTGTCGAAGAAGGCGCCGTGGACGACCTCGACACCGCCCGTCCGCAGCCCCTCGGCCAGGAGGGTGGCGTACCGGTGGGTGCGCCGCGCGATGGTCTTCAGGCCCTCGGGCCCGTGGTAGACGGCGTACATCCCGGCCATGACGGCGAGCAGCACCTGCGCGGTGCAGATGTTGCTGGTGGCCTTCTCGCGGCGGATGTGCTGCTCGCGGGTCTGCAGCGCGAGGCGGTAGGCCTTGTTCCCGTCGGCGTCGACGGAGACGCCGACGAGGCGTCCGGGCAGGCTGCGCGCGAACTTCTCGTGCACCGCCATGTAGCCGGCGTGCGGCCCGCCGAAGCCCATCGGGACGCCGAAGCGCTGGGTCGTGCCTACCGCGATGTCCGCGCCGAGCTCACCCGGCGAGGTCAGCAGGGTCAGCGCCAGCAGGTCGGCGGCGACGGTGACGAGCGCGCCGAGCTCGTGCGCCCGGTCGATGACCGGCTTGATGTCGCGTACGGCCCCGGAGGCGCCCGGGTACTGGATCAGCACGCCGTTGATCTCACGCTCGGCGACCTCGGCCGGGATGCCCTCGCTGAGGTCGGCGACCACGACCTCCACGCCGGTCGGTTCGGCGCGGGTCCGGATCACGGCGATGGTCTGCGGCAGCGCGTCCGCGTCGACCAGGAACAGGCCCTTCTTGTTCCTGCCCATGCGCCGGGACAGCGCCATCGCCTCGGCCGCGGCCGTGCCCTCGTCGAGCAGCGAGGCGCCGGAGGTCGGCAGTCCGGTGAGCTCGGCGACCATGGTCTGGAAGTTCAGCAGGGCCTCGAGCCGGCCCTGGGAGATCTCCGGTTGGTACGGCGTATAGGCGGTGTACCAGGCCGGGTTCTCCATGACGTTGCGCAGGATGACGGGCGGCGTGAAGGTCCCGTAGTAGCCGAGCCCGATCATCGAGTCGAGGACCTGGTTGCGATCGGCGAGCGAACGCAGCTCGGCAATCACTTCGGCCTCGGTACGGGCACCCGGCAGGTCCAGGGCGTCGGCGTTCTTGATCACATCCGGCACCGCGGCGGCGGTCAGCTCGTCGAGGGAGCCGTAGCCGACCTGCGCGAGCATCTTGGCCCGCGCCTCCTGGTCGGGCCCGATGTGGCGCTGCTCGAAGGGGATGCCCTGTTCGAGCTCGGAGAGCGGAGTGCGGTGGGCGGTCATTGCGGAGGCCTCCTGGTCTGACGCGACCTTCGAGGGGCACCCCGGCGCGGGTACCCCGACGGCCTCCCCCTCTGTCATCTCAACCTGAGAGCTTCACCGGGTCACCCGAAGGCCCCGGCTTTCACCGTCGGTGAGAGCGGAAGCCGTCGAGACACCCGCCCTGCTTTCCAGAGTGACCTCGTCCGTGCGGTACGTGGGCCTGAGAGATTCCGGGGAGGATTTGCTCCTTCGGCGCCTCCGATGGTGTCCGGAGGACTCTCCCGCACGGGGTCAGCAGCCGCTTGCCAGCGTACCAGCGAGGTCAACGCCCGATCCTTCGAGTGGCCGCCTGGGTGAATGTGCTCTTTTGTAGTGCTTACGGATGAGTTGCGACCAAGAGGAGGGACCGTGCGAACCGACATCGATCCTCGCCATCTGATCGGCCGCAAGGCGTTCGACCGCAATGGCGACAAGATCGGCACCATCGACGAGGTCTACCTCGACGACGCGACCGGCGAGCCGGAGTGGGCGGCCATACGGACCGGCCTGTTCTCCCGGGACGCCTTCGTCCCGCTGGAGCCCAGCGAGCTGATCGACGACGCCCTCCAGGTCCCCTTCGACCGGTCCCTCATCAAGGACGCGCCCGACTTCGGCGTCGGCCGCCATCTCTCTCCCGAACAGGAACTCCAGCTCTACCACCACTACGGCCTCGACGCGGCCCCGGCACCCTCGCTCCCGGACCACGACTTCGGCAACCTGGCGGGCACGGACGAGACGGCGGGCCCGACGTAGCGGGCGAGACAGCAGAGGGCGGCCACGGGGCCACCACCGGCACCGACCCCCTACCGCCGGGATCACTGGTCCCCCTCCCCGGCGGCGCCCTCCGGGCATCACACGGCTACCGACCCTCGCCGGCCTCTGCATCATCAGCAGTGCCGCTGACTTCATCCGCACCGCTTCTGGGCCTGCCCGCACCCCGTCCGGACGTCTCCACCCCAACAGGTCTGTCCCTCTCGGCCCCGATCCTCTCGGCCCCGATCCTCTCGGCCCCGATCCTCTCCGCACCGGCCCCGGATCCCTCCGAGCGGCCCCGAAGCCCGTCCGCACCACCCCGGCTCTTTCCGCACCGCCTCGGGATCCCTTCGCACCACCCACGGGCCTGTCCGCACCGCCCTGCCCTTTCCGCACCGACTGCCTAGCCGCCCGCAGCGACGCGGGACCACTCCGTATCACCGCCGAGCCCGACCAGACCACCTCCGGATCTTGTCCGACCGCGCCGCACGCGTGCAGGGACCGCCGGGGGCCATATATCGGCCCCCTCCGCGCCACCGCCGGAGTTCTGCCCGCCCCTCCATGCCCCTCCGCGCCGACGCGCCGCAGGTCCGCAGGTCCGCAGGTCCGCAGGTCCGCAGGTCCGCAGGTCCGCAGGTCCGCAGGTCCGCAGGTCCGCAGGTCCGCACCAGCCTCAGCCCCCACCGGGCCACCCCTGGGCTCCACGGCACCGCTTTCCTTTCCGCCCCTGCGCGCCATGTGCCGTTCCAGTCCCTCTGCACCGCCGCCAGATTTCTCCGCACCGCTTCCTGGCCGACCCGCCCGACACCGGACCGCTCCGCACCACCCCACCCCTCCGCACCGCTTCCCGGCGGTTCCGCGCCGACGCGGAACGGCCCCGCACCGCCCCGCCCGCTCCACCCACCCCTCGACACCACCCCCACCCCTCGACACCACCCCGAGCCAGATCACACCTGCCCCGCGTCCGCCCGCCCCTTCCCTCAGGGCCGCCCTCACGCCCCTAAGGATTCATCCACCCTCCCCCAGGCGCTCCCCGCCCCCTCCTCCCCGCCCCCGGAAACCAACGGCAGCGGATCGGCCGGTGCCAGCTCCGGGTCGTCGACCCGGAACGTCCGTACCCGGCCGGGCTCCGAGTCGGGTGTCTCGAAGCGCACGGTGACCCGCCCGAGGCCGCTGCCCTGTACCCAGCCGTGCCCGAACTCGGTGTGTCGCACATCGTGTCCCGCGGGCCAGCGCCGTTCGGTCACCGCGGGCTGTTCCTCGACGGGCGCGGCCACCGCCTCCTCCGCCTCCGCTTCGGCCAGCTCGCCCGCCGCCTGCGCGAACAGGTCCTCCTGCGTGTAGTCGGCCAGCCCCGAGACGCCCACTCCGAGGAGCCGCACGCCACCGGTCGTGTCGACGGAATCCAGCAGCCGGGCCGCCGCCTCCCGCACCACCGCCGGATCGTCCGTGGGCCCACGGAGCGTCTCGGACCGGGTCAGCGTGGAGAAGTCGTACCGCCGCACCTTGAGCACGATGGTCCGCCCCGACAACCCGGCCTCGCGCAGCCGCCGCACGCACCGGTCGGCCAGCCGCTGCACCTCGAGCCCCACCCGCACCCGGTCATGGATGTCCACGTCATAGGTGTCCTCGACCGACACCGACTTGGCCTCCCGCTCCGCCACCACGGGGCGCTCGTCGTGCGCCAGCGCCATGGCGTACAGCACGTGCCCGTGAGCCTTGCCCAGCAGCCGTACGAGCTCGTCCTCGCCCGCCTCCGCGAGCTCGTCGACCGTGGTGATCCCGGCACGCCGCAGATGGTCCCCGGTCGCCGGGCCCACCCCAGGCAGGGTCCGGACCGGCATGGGACCGAGCAACGCCCGCTCGGTCCCCGGCTCGATCACCACCAGCCCGTCGGGCTTCGCCTGCTCGGAGGCGATCTTCGCGAGCATCTTGGAGGCGGCGAGCCCCACCGATCCCGTGAGCCCCGTGACGGCCCGGATGTCCGCGCGCAGCTTCGCCCCAGTCAACCGCACCGACTCCTCGTCCCAGGCCGTTCCCCCGGCCTCCAGGTCCACGAACGCCTCGTCCAGGCTCAGCGGCTCCACGAGCGGGGACAGCGCCCGCAGCAGCCCCATCACCTGCTCGCTGATCGACCGGTACAGGCTGAAGCGCGGCACGAGATACGCGGCGTTCGGAGCGAGCCGGCGCGCCTGGGCCATGGGCATCGCCGAGTGGACTCCAAAGACCCGTGCCTCGTACGACGCGGTGGCGACCACCCCGCGCGGCCCGAGCCCGCCCACGACGACGGCCTTCCCACGCAGGCTCGGCTTGGACGCCTGCTCCACCGAGGCGAAGAAGGCGTCCATGTCGAGATGCAGGATCGTGGGCGCGTTTCTCACATCTCCGATGCTGCACCACGCCACTGACAATGCCCGGCACGGGGCAGGGCGGAAGGGGGTCAGACCGCCCGGTTGCGCCGCCGCGCCAGTTCGTCCGCGGGATTGGGCCCGACGAGGGTCTCCCCGGTGTCGACGCGCTCCCCGTGCAGCTGCGAGAGCGCGCTTTCCACGTCCCGCCAGACCACGCCCACGGCGATCCCGAAGATCCCCTGACCGCCCTGGAGCAGGGCGTGGACCTCGTCCGGGGAGGTGCACTCGTAGACCGTGGCGCCGTCGCTCATCAGCGTCATGCGCTCCAGGTCACGGAAACCGCGTTCCCTGAGGTGCTGGACGGCCGTGCGGATGTTCTGCAGCGAGACGCCGGTGTCCAGAAAGCGCTTGACGATCTTCAGTACGACGACGTCCCGGAAGCTGTACAGCCGCTGCGTGCCGGACCCGTAGGCAGGCCGCACGCTCGGCTCGACCAGGCCGGTACGGGCCCAGTAGTCGAGCTGCCGGTAAGTGATGCCGGCGGCCGCGCAGGCCGTCGGACCGCGGTAGCCGATCTGCTCGGACGCCATGGACGCCGCCCCTCCGCCGCTCGGCACGGCCGTCGGTCGCTGCGGGAGGTGATCGGCCGCGCTGGGGTGAAGCGGGTACGGACCGCTCTCCCCGAAACCGCGTCCGGGGGCACCCCCAGCCGTACCGTCGCCGCTGCTTCTCACGCCGACCTCCGTCCTTGACCTGCCTTCTCGACGGTAGGCAGTCACCAGGGGTGCGTCAACGATCGCCACACTCGGCACGCCGAGTGATAATCACCCTAAGAGTGGTTTCCCGTGCCCCACCGCGGGGAAAGGCTAGCCGAATGCGCTGGCGGGGAACCGCAAGACGCTCTCACTGGCCGCCGGCACGTGCCATCGCGACGGCCGGTCACGGACCGCGTGTCCGCCCCGGTCGGCCACCGTCTCACTGGCTGCTGGTGCCGAAGTCCTCGGGCGAGATCTGGTCGAGGAACTCGCGGAACTTCTCCACCTCGTCCTCCTGCTCGTCCGGAATCGCGATGCCCGCGTCGTCGAGCACCGTGTCGCTGCCGTAGATCGGCGTTCCGGTGCGCAGGGCCAGCGCTATGGCGTCGGACGGGCGGGCGCTCACCTCGACGCCGCTGGCGAAGACCAGCTCCGCGTAGAAGACGCCCTCACGCAGATCCGTGATGCGCACTTCGGTGAGCTCCTGACCGACGGCCTCCAGCACGTCCTTGAACAGGTCGTGGGTCAGCGGTCGTGCGGGGGCCATGCCCTGCTGGGCGAAGGCGATCGCCGTCGCCTCCCCCGGTCCGATCCAGATGGGGAGGTACCGGTCGCCGCCCACTTCACGCAGGAGCACGATCGGTTGGTTGGAGGGCATTTCCACCCGGACACCTACGACATCGAGCTCGTTCACACAGCAACCCTAGGCCGTGCCCGGGACGTTTGGGTAGTCGGGCCGGGAACGGGTGACCGATCCGGCCTCCCCGGCACCAGTGCCACTCAAGGCAGCCGCACCCCGAGCGCGGTCTGCACCAGGGCCGCGTGCAGCTTCACCGTGAGCGCGGCCAGCTCCTTCGTACAGGCCTCGGCATGGGCCCTGGTCTGCGGATTGCGGTGGCGCTTGAGCGGGGCCACCACCTGGTCCACGAGGCCCGCCTCGCGGTCGGCCGCGGCCTTCATCACCCGCAGATGGCGCGGCTCGATCCCGAACCGTCCCAGCTCCGCGACGAGCGAGGCGACGGTGACGGCCTCCGCGTCGTACACGTCGCCCTCCAGCGGAGCGATGAGCCCGTACGACTCCCACTCCTGCAGATCCCTCTCGTCGATCCCGGCGGCCACCAGCAGCTCGGCCCGCCCGATCCGGGCCGCCGCGGTCTCCTCTGCGGGCTCCAGGACGGTCTCGCCGTCACGCTGGCGCCCCACGACCGGCAACTGCACGGCCTCGCCGCGCTCCATGGCGTCAAGGTGTTCCCGGATCACCTTCAGCGGCAGGTAGTGGTCGCGCTGCATCCTCAGGACGTGACCGAGGCGCTCCACATCCCCGGCGCTGAACTTTCGGTACCCTGAAGGAGTCCGCTGCGGCTCGATCAGCCCCTCCGACTCCAGAAACCGGATTTTGGAGATCGTGACTTCGGGGAACTCCTCGCGCAGCACGTTCAGCACCGTGCCGATACTCATCAGCCCACTGTCCGTGGCGGCGATGCCGTGCCCGGCACCGCCGCTCGGTGTTCGAAGCATGGACCTTCCCTGGGGGTACCCCCGGACGGGAGTCCGGGGGAGGGTCAGATGCCCTGCCGGCTCGAATAGAAGACCAGCCGGTACTTGCCGATCTGCACCTCGTCACCGTTCGACAGAGCGACCTGGTCGATCCGCTCACGGTTGACGTACGTGCCGTTCAGACTGCCCACGTCGGCCACCGTGAACGAGCCGTCCGGCAAACGCCGGAACTCCACGTGACGGCGCGAGACCGTCACGTCGTCCAGGAAGATGTCGCTCTGCGGATGACGCCCGGCCGTGGTCAGCTCGCTGTCCAGCAGGAAGCGGCTGCCCGAGTTCGGACCGCGGCGCACCACCAGCAGCGCCGAGCCCAGCGGCAGCGCCTCGACGGCCGCCTGCGCCTCCGGGGAGAGCATCGGCGTCTGGCCGGTCGCCTCGGCGTCGTAGGCCTCCAGGCCCGAGATGGAGATCGTGGACGTCGTCTCGGAGGGACGCTCCGCCACGGCTCCGGGGCGCAGCGGCGCACCGCAGTTGGAACAGAAGCGGGCGTTCTCCGCGTTGCGGTTACCGCACCTCGTACACACCAAGGCCGACATGGACGGATCCTCCTGCCCCGCCGGAGCGTTGGACGCGTACGGGCCGGAGGTAAACCCTCCACCCGTACCTGAGGTTGACGGTTGCCCGAAACCTATGTCGCCGGACTGGGCAGGGTCAACAGACGCCGCGCCCTGACCTCCGGAAATGTCACCGCCCGGACCAGCGACCTGGTCACGGAACAGCGGCCGCTGACCTTCTGCGTCAGGCTGTGCGCGATGACGAGCGGTCGCGTTGCCGCTGCCCTCTCGCGCGCTCTTGCCGAACAACTTCGCAAACAACTTCACGGGCGATTCCCCTTGACCGAAACAGACCCGCCCGTGGGGCAGGACGAACCCTGAATGCCTACACCGGCCGACCCGGACACCCTCACAACGTCCGTGACCACCAGACAGTTTCCACCACGCACCACCTCTTCGGTGCGCCGACCCCCCGCAACCTCATGCCCGTGCCGGACGTCCCCCATGCACCACCGGTTCACCGGGAGGACGACCGAGCGTAGTCAGGCTGCTTCGCCGGTCGCAAGGCGTCCACGACGATCTTGGTCGACTGTTCGACGGTCACGGTGGCCTGCTCCTTCTCAAGAGTCTGCACCACGCCTCCGGGGATGTTGAGGGCCGGCTCGAGGTCCTGCGGCTTGCCGATGACCTTGAAACGATAGGGGGCGTTGATCTTGTTCCCGTCGACGCTCACGCTCTTGCCGGAGTCCGTGAGGTAGGTGCCGGCGACGACCCGTACACCGTTCACCTGGATCGCCTCCGCACCGGCCGCGCGCAACTCCTGGATCGCGTCGAGCAGCATGTCCGCCTGGACCGTCCCCTTCGTGTCGTTGATCGTGATCGTGATGCCCGGACCCTGTGCCGCCTCGGTGCCCGCGAGGATACCGAGTTGCTTCTCCTTCTCGGCGGTCTGCTTGCGCGCCTCCGCGGCCTGGTCGGAGCTGCTCTGCAGTTCCTGCCGCTGCTTCTCCAGTCCCTGCTTCTCGTCCTCAAGACGCTGGGTGCGGTCGTCGAGTTCATCGAGGATACGGACGAGATCCTCCTGACGGGCACCGCGCAGGGCGCTGTCACTGTCGCTGTTCGACGCCACCTGCACGGCCAGCCCGAAGCCGAGACCGAACAGCAGCACCGCCACGATGAGTTGGGCCCGGGTGACCCGAGGCGGCCACAGGCCCTGGACCAGCCGCTGGCGGCCGGTCAGTGCCTGCTGGGGCTTCTCCTCCCCGGTCTGCCGGGACTTCTCCTCGGCGGCCTGCTCGGGCTCGGGGGCCGGCGTGGGCGCCTCGTCGGGCAGTTCCTTGCGCAGCCCGTTCTCCGGCTGCTCGTCGTGGTTGCTCATCGGTGTCACGCCCGGAACACGTGTCGCCGGATCGCCGCGGCGTTGGAGAAGATACGGATGCCGAGGACCACCACGACGCCGGTGGACAGCTGCGCGCCCACGCCCAACTTGTCGCCCAGGAACACGATCAGCGCGGCCACGACCACGTTCGACAGGAACGACACCACGAAGACCTTGTCGTCGAAGATGCCGTCGAGCATGGCCCGCAGACCGCCGAAGACGGCGTCGAGCGCCGCCACCACGGCGATCGGCAGGTAAGGCTCGACGACCGCCGGAACCTCAGGCCGGACCAACAGGCCGGCCACGACTCCCACGACGAGGCCCAGTACGGCGATCACGATGTGCCTTTCTCAGTGCTCGGCTGTGCTGTACGTACGATCACACTCGGTGCGGCGGGCAGCCGGACGTCGCTCTGCGTGGAGATGCCGGTCCGGATGCCGTAGTTCTCTTCCAGGGCGTGCAGATACAGCCCGTCGGCGCTGTTCTGGAACCTGGTGCTCAACCTCTCCCCGTCCCCCACCGCCAGCACCGTGTAGGGCGGCATCAGCGGCTTGTTGTCGACCAGTATCGCGTCACCCGCGGCCCTGATCGCCGACAGGGCGGTCAGGCGCTGCCCGTTGATGGAGACGGCCTCGGCGCCCGAGGCCCACAGCCCGTTCACCACACGCTGCATGTCCCGGTCCCGTACCCGGCCGGTGTCGGAGAATCCCGAGGTCTCGCGCGGGTTGCCGTCGCCGCCGGTGGTGGCTTCCTTGGCGTCGTTCACGACGAGCTTGACGCCCGGTCCGTGCACGGCCGTGGCGCCCGACAGCACGCCGACCAGGTCCGCCTGCCCGCTGCCGCCGCTCTTCTTCAGCGCTGCCCGCTGCCGCGCGCTCACGTCGTCACGCAGCTTGTCCACGTCGCCCTCGAGCTTGTCCGCCGCCGCGGTCTCGCGGTCGATGCGGTCGATCAGCTCCTGTCGCTCCTTGGCGACCACGGGCGCCGCCACGCGCGCCTGTGCCGCCCCGACGGTCACCACGAGCGCCGCGAGAACCAGACCGGCGGCGAGACCGAGCTTCGCCCGGAGCGTCTTCGGCAGACCGCCCTCCCCCTGGGCCTTCCTCCGGGCGGCGGCCTCGGCGTACCCGTCGTCGAGGCTGTGGTCCATGACATTGGTGATCAACGACATGGAGGCATCCGGACGCGCCGGCCGCGAGGGTGTGCTCCGAACGGGGGGTTGCTGCGGCATGCCGCACATCGTCGCATGTCGCGACCAGTACCTCCGAACGGCCCCACCGGCGTGCCGGACAGGCCCCCTTGGGGACACTTGTCCGGCACGCGCGCGTGCGGCCGGTTTTACCGTCCGGCGCTGTCCACGACCGCGGACCACTCGTCGAGCAGGGCCTGCGCGGAGGCGTCGTCCGGCCCTTCCGCCCACAGGTGCGTAACCGCCTCGGCAGGGTCGGGCAGCACCATCACCCAACGCCCGTCCGTCTCCACGACCCGCACGCCGTCGGTCGTGTCGACATAACGGTCTCCGGCGGCCTCGACGACCCGCCGCATGACGAGCCCCTTGACGGCCCAGGGAGTCGCCAGGTCCCGCTTGAGGACGTGCGCCCGCGGGATCCGTGCGTCGATCTGGCTGAGGGTGAGCTGCGTCCGCGCCACCAGGCCGATCAGACGTACGAAGGCCGCCGTGCCGTCGTAGACGCTGCTGAACTCGGGGACGATGAACCCGCCCTTGCCGTCACCGCCGAAAATGGTGCCTTCCTCGCCGCCCACGCGCGTGAGGTCGTCGGGAGACGTGGTGGTCCACTCGACCTGGGTGCCGTGATAGGCGGCGACCTGCTCGGCGATCCTGGTGGTGGTCACCGGCAGCGCGACACGGCCACTGCGCCGCTCGGCGGCCACGAGATCCAGCATCACGAGCAGCGCCCTGTCGTCCTCGATGATCCGGCCCTTCTCGTCGACGAGCGACAGCCGCTCGCCCACGGGGTCGAACCGGACGCCGAACGCGGCACGCGAGGACGCCACTATCTCTCCGAGGCGCACCAGCCCCGACCGCCGCATGTCGGCGGTCTCCGTCGGCCTGGACTCATCGAGGCCGGGGTTGATCGTCAGCGAGTCCACACCGAGCTTTCCGAGCAGGCTGGGCAGCACGAGTCCGGCACTGCCGTTCGAGGCGTCCACGACGACCTTGAGCCCCGCTTCGGCTATCCCGGTCGTGTCGACGTTCCGCAGCAGCGACCCGGTGTACGAGTCGAAGACGCTCGCCGGGAAGTGCAGGTCACCGATCTCTCCAGGGAATGCGCGCCGGTACTCCTGGCGCGCGAACACCCGGTCCAGTTTCCGCTGGCTCGCCTGCGAGAGGTCCGCCCCGTTCCCGTCGAAGAACATGATGTCCACGGAGTCGGGAACACCCGGCGACGTCCGGATCATGATTCCGCCGGCGCTGCCCCGCGCGGTCTGCTGCCGGGCCACCGGCAGCGGTACGTTCTCCAGGTCCCGTACGTCGATGGCGCTGGCCTGGAGCGCGGAGATGACCGCCCGCTTGAGCGCACGGGCACCGCGGGAGTGGTCGCGGGCCGTGGTGACGGTGGAGCCCTTCTTGAGGGTGGTGGCGTAGGCGCCGGCCAGCCGCACCGCGAGCTCGGGCGTGATCTCCACGTTCAGGATCCCGGTGACCCCGCGGGCGCCGAAGAGGTGCGCCTGTCCCCGGGACTCCCAGATGACCGACGTGTTGACGAACGCACCGGCCTCGATGGTCTTGAACGGGTAGACCCGGACATTGCCCTGGACGATCGATTCTTCGCCGATCAGGCACTCGTCACCGATGACCGCGCCGTCCTCGATCCGGGCCGCGCGCATGATGTCGGTGTTCTTGCCGACGACACAGCCCCGCAGGTTGCTGTGCTGTCCGACGTAGACGTTGTCGTGCACGACGGCCTTGTGCAGGAACGCGCCGCTCTTGACGACGACGTTGGACCCCACGACGGTGTGCTCACGGATTTCGGCGCCGGCCTCGACCTTGGCGTAGTCGCCGATGTAAAGCGGCCCGCGGAGCACGGCGTCGGGATGCACCTCGGCGCCCTCGGCCACCCACACGCCCGGAGATATCTCGAATCCGTCGATGTCGACGTCGACCTTGCCCTCGAGCACGTCGGCCTGCGCCTTCACGTAGCTCTCGTGCGTGCCGACGTCCTCCCAGTAGCCCTCGGCGACATAGCCGTAGACCGGCTTGCCCTCCTTCATGAGCTGCGGGAAGACGTCGCCGGACCAGTCGACGGGGACGTCCGGCTCGACGTAGTCGAAGACTTCGGGCTCCATGACGTAGATGCCCGTGTTCACGGTGTCCGAGAAGACCTGCCCCCAGGTCGGCTTCTCGAGGAAACGCTCGACCTTGCCTTCCTCGTCGACGATGGTGATGCCGAACTCCAGAGGATTGGGCACACGCGTCAGGCAGACGGTGACCAGCGCGCCCTTTTCCTTGTGGAAATTGATCAGCTCGGTGAGGTCGAAGTCGGTCAGCGCATCGCCGGAGATGACAAGGAAGGCATCGTCCTTCAACGCCTCTTCGGCGTTCTTGACGCTTCCGGCGGTACCGAGTGGCTTCTCCTCGTTGGCATACGTGAGCTCCATTCCGAGCTCCTCGCCGTCACCGAAGTAGTTCTTGACGAGCGATGCCAGGAACTGCACGGTAACGACGGTCTCGGTGAGCCCATGCCGTTTGAGCAGCCGAAGCACGTGCTCCATGATCGGGCGGTTCGCCACGGGCAGGAGCGGCTTGGGCATGCTCGAGGTCATGGGGCGAAGGCGAGTGCCTTCACCACCGGCCATCACGACGGCCTTCATGTCGGAAGCGTCCTCCTCCAAGAGATGACGGTCTAGCCGACTTCACCCGTCCCGATTGTCCCGCACTTTTCCGCCAACGGCCATCGAGGCACTACGTCCGGACAATCGCCGAGCTCAATCGGCCATGGGGTCCGCACGAACCAGACGGCGGACTTGAACCACGTAGAGCACTCCTGCCCACCAATAGAGGGTTGTACCCCATCCTGCGAACGCCCATCCGAAAATAGCAGCGAGTGACGAGATCCATCCAGTTCCGTCACTGAGCAACAACAGGGGGAAGGCGTACATCAGGTTGAAGGTCGCTGCCTTCCCCAGGAAGTTCACCTGCGGCGGCGGATAGCCGTGTCGCCTGAGGATCCCCACCATCACCAGCAGAACCAGTTCTCGCGCGACGAGTACGGCTGTCAGCCACACTGGCAGGATCTCGCGCCAGGTCAGTCCGACCAGCGTCGACAGAATGTAGAGTCGGTCGGCGGCCGGATCAAGGAGCCGGCCAAGGCTGCTGATCTGGTTCCAGCGCCGCGCGAGTTTGCCGTCCAGATAGTCACTGATCCCGCTCAGCGCCAGCACGAGCAGCGCCCAGGTATCGCTCTTGGGACCCCCGAACTCCGGCCGGAGGATCAGCCACAGGAAGAGCGGTACGCCGACGAGCCGCGCCATGCTGAGGATGTTCGGGATGGTGAGGACCCGGTCCGTCTGGACGCGGGTCTCCTGGACCTCCACCCGGGGGCCTCCTGTGGGAAACGTGCCAACGATGCTCCCTGACCTTACCTCAACGCAAAAAAGCTCTGGCTCCTGGGCTGTTGCCCAAGAGCCAGAGCTCTAAAAGGAGTTCGGCGGTGTCCTACTCTCCCACAGGGTCCCCCCTGCAGTACCATCGGCGCTGTGAGGCTTAGCTTCCGGGTTCGGAATGTAACCGGGCGTTT